>NZ_JBQCGZ010000166.1:0-50384 GCF_051955155.1 Leifsonia sp. | reverse complement strand
GCGGCTACGGCCGGTATCTGAAGCGACTCCTCGAGGCATGACGGCGGACGGGGCGCTCGGGGCGGGGTCGGCCGGCTTCGACCGGTCCCTGGTAGCCGTCGTCACGGTCAGCTACGGCTCCGAGGATGTCCTCCCGGCGTTCCTGGGCGGGCTCGCCGATGAGATCGCGGCGGGGATGGACGTGGTCGTCGCCGACAACGCGCCGTCCACAGGGTCCCCGGTGCCCGGCATCGTCGAGCGAGCGGGTGCCAGGTACCTGGCCCTGGACGCCAACCACGGATACGGCGGAGCGGTGAACCGGGCGGTGGCGACCCTTCCCGCCTCCGTCGAATGGGTGCTCGTGAGCAACCCGGACGTCGTGCTCGATCCCGGCGTGATCGCCGCATTGGTCGCGACAGGGTCCCAGGCACCGGCGATCGGCAGTGTCGGTCCCGCTGTGCTCACCCCGGAAGGCGAGGTCTATCCGTCGGCTCGCGAGGTGCCGTCGATCCGGAGCGGCGTCGGCCACGCGCTCTTCGCCAACCTCTGGCCGGAGAACCCCTGGACGACCCGCTACCACCGCTCCAACGACACCGGGAGCCAGCGCGACGCCGGTTGGCTGTCGGGATCCTGCGTCCTCGTCCGGCGCAGCGCGTTCGAGGCCGTCGGCGGCTTCGATGAGGAGTTCTTCATGTACTTCGAGGACGTCGACCTCGGCTACCGCCTCGGGCTCGCCGGCTTCCGGAACGTGTATCAGCCCGCCGTCTCCGTCGTGCACACCGGCGCGCACTCCACCCGCTCGCACCGCGCGGCGATGGTCGCGGCGCACCATGACAGCGCCAGGCGGTTCCTGCAGAAGAAGTACCGCGGCTGGAGGCTCGCGCCCGTGCGCTGGACGCTCGGGGTCGGCCTCGCGATCCGTTCCCGCATCGCCGAACGCCGCGCTCGCGACTGAGCGGCCGCCCGGTTCCCGGCCAGCTTGCGCTGCTAAACTCGTGCCGCTTCCGTCCGCCGAGAACCTGAAGGAACGAATGTCTGTACTGAAGCCCGGTGTTGTCTCAGTCGTGCTGGTCAACTTCCGGGGTGTCGACGACACGCTGCAGGCCATCCGGTACCTCCGCGAAACGGACTGGCCGTCGGAGCGTCTGGAGATCGTCGTGGTCGAGAACGCCTCGGGCGACGACAGCCTCGAGCGGCTGAAGGCCGAGGCGGGCGACGACGTCCTGATCGTCGAGTCGCCGGAGAACAAGGGCTTCGCCGGCGGCTGCAACCTCGGCGTATCCCAGAGCTCCGGCGAGTTCCTGGCCTTCCTCAACAACGATGCCCGTCCGGACGCCGGCTGGATCTCGGCCGCCGTGGCGCGGTTCGGCGAGAACGGTCGCATCGGTGCGATCGCGAGCAAGGTGCTCGACTGGGAGGGCGAGAAGGTCGACTTCATCGACGCCGCCCTCACCTGGTTCGGCATGGGCTACAAGCCGCTCACCGCGCAGCCGATCCCCGCCGATGAGGGAAACAAGGCCCAGGACGTGTTGTTCGGCACCGGGTCCGCCATGTTCGTGCGCCGCGACGTCTACGACCAGCTCGGCGGCTTCGACGAGGCGTACTTCATGTTCTTCGAGGACGTCGACTTCGGCTGGCGGCTCAACCTGGCCGGCTGGCGCTTCGTCTACGAGCCGGAGTCTGTCGCCTACCACAAGCACCACGCGTCGATGGGCGGCTACGGCGCATACAAGGAGGCCTACCTCCTCGAGCGCAATGCGCTCTACACGCAGTTCAAGAACCTGGGCGACGAGAAGCTGGGCGAGACGCTGCAGGCGACGATGGCCCTGAGCGTCCGCCGCGGAATCGAGAAGGGGCAGGTCGACACCACGGTGTTCGACCTGCGTGCGGGCGATGACGACTCCACCGAGAACGCCTCTGTGCCGAAGATCGCGCTCTCGAGCATGTATGCCATCGACCAGTTCGTCTCCGCCCTGCCGGAGCTCCGCGCCAAGCGCGAGCACATCCAAGGCACCAGGGTCGTCTCGGACTCGCAGATCTGGCGGCTGTTCCGCGAGACGAACGCCCCGTCGTTCTCCTCAAACCGCTACATCGACGGCTACGTCGCGCTGACCGACACGTTCGACGTGTTCGACGGCCCCGTCGGCACCAAGGTCCTCGTGATCACGGGCGACCCGATCGGCCAGCAGCTGGCCGGTCCGGCCATCCGGGCCTGGAACATCGCGGAGGCGCTGAGCGCCAAGCACTCGGTCACGCTGGTCTCGCTGGTCGGGATCGGGGACGTCACGGCGCCGTTCGACCTCGCCCACGTCCGCTCCGGCGACGACCGCGCGATGAAGCAGCTCGAGCAGTGGGCGGACGTCATCGTCTTCCAGGGCCTGGCGATGGCGCTCTTCGAGTCGATCCGCACCTCCGAGAAGATCATCGTCGCGGACATCTACGACCCGATGCACCTGGAGCAGCTCGAGCAGGCGCGCGAGCTCCCCGAGGCGCAGTGGAAGCGTCAGGTGCTCGACGCCACCGAGGTGCTCAACGAGCAGCTGGCGCGCGCCGACTTCTTCCTCTGCGCGTCGGAGCGCCAGAAGCACTTCTACCTCGGCCAGCTGGCCGGGCTCGGGCGCCTCAACCCGGCGACCTACGCGAACGACCCCGACCTGAACGACCTGATCGCCGTCGTGCCGTTCGGCCTCTCCAGCACCCCGCCGCAGCACGTCAAGCCGGTGCTCCGCGGCGTTCGGGACGGCTTCGGCGAGGACGAGAAGATCCTGATCTGGAGCGGCGGTCTCTACAACTGGTTCGACCCGCAGACCCTGATCCGCGCGGTCGGCGAGGTGGCGAAGAGCCACCCGCAGACCCGGCTGTTCTTCCAGGGCGTCAAGCACCCGCACCCCGGCGTCCCGGAGATGGAGATCGTCGCGGAGTCCCGCCGCCTCGCCGGCGAGCTGGGGCTGCTCGACTCGGTCGTGGTGTTCAACGACACCTGGGTGGACTTCGCGGACCGGCAGAACTACCTCCTCGAGGCCGACGCCGGCGTGAGCACGCACCACGCGCACGTCGAGACCACCTTCTCGTTCCGCACCAGGATGCTCGACTATCTGTGGGCCGGCCTGCCCATGATCGTGACCGAGGGCGACCATTTCGCCGATCTGGTGCGCTCGGAGGAGCTCGGCATCGTCGTCCCCGCCGGCGACGTGTCCGCGCTCGCGGCCGCCATCGAACGCGCTCTGTACGACGAGGCATTCCGACGCAAGGCGGCTCGCAACATCAAGCGCGTGCGCCCCTCCTACTACTGGGAGTCCGTGCTCGAGCCCGTGGTCTCGTTCGTGGACCACCCGCACCACGCGGCCGACCTGGTGGAGGACGGCCGGTTCAAGCACGAGTACGTCCCCGGCGCGCTTCCGCCGCGCCGCGCCAAGCACGGATTGCGCCGCGATGCCGAGCTGGTGTTGCACTACATGCGCAATGGCGGTCCGCGCGTCGTCGCGAGCAAGGTCAAGAGCCGGCTGCGCAAGCAGGGCTGACGCCAGCCGGACGCACCTCGGGTGCCGCGTGGAGCTCCACGCGGCACCCGATCTGCGTTCAGCGCCGGCGGAGGCGCCCGATGCGCTCGCGCAGGCGGACGCGCAGCGGACCCACCTGCCGGCTGATCGCGAGTCCGCGCTTGACCCACCAGCGGGTCAGCAGCTCGTCGTACCGGCCCGTGACGTCCTGCAGGGAACGCTGCGCGTCGGCCGCCTCGTTCACGGCGGCCTCCCTGCGCGCCTCCACGATCGAGAGCGCGAGGTCCCGATCGGAGATCACGCTGGAGGACTGGCCGAGCAGGATGCGGTCGCGCTCGGTCGTCCCGGCCTCGCCCGCCGCGTCGCCGGTGGGCGAGGCCGGGCCCGCCGCGGAGTCGGACGCGGGCTGAGCGCCCAGGATCCTGGCGTACTCGTCGTACACCTCGTTCACAACGGCTTTGTCGGCGGCGACCTGGGCGGAGGCGTCGAAACCGCCGTGCTCCAGCCGGTCGACGACGTCGACGAACTCGCGCTCGTCGCGGATGATGAACTCGCCGAGCCCGCGGTCGCGGAAGTAGTTCTCGATCTTCGGCTGGTGCACGGCACCGAAGCTGACGCCCTGGCTGTAGGCGAAGATCGACGCGTGCAGCGAGGACGTGATCAGGTAGCTCATCTGCCGGATCACCGAGTGCAGCTCCAGCGGCGCCAGGTCGGGCAGCACGAACGAGTTCGACCAGTCGAACGGCATCGAGCGCATGAACGAGGCGTCCAGGTTGTAGTGGGTGAACGGGATGAACACCTTCTTGTGCGGGATCCGGTTCACCAGATCCACCATGTTCTCCAGCAGGCGCAGGGTGTGCGGGACGAGGTGGATGCCGACGACCGTCTCGCCAGGCTCGATGCCGTCGAGCTCGAAGTGCGGCGACTCCAGCAGCGTGGTCGTGCACGGCACCAGGCGCGCGTCGGGGACCCAGGTGCGCAGATGGTCGACCTCGACCTCCGAGCGCGCCGACACGAACTGGTAGTCGCGCAAGTAGTCCAGGTCCGTCGACGTCGGCCAGACACCCGCAGCGTTGAGGATGTGGCTGCCGGTCCGACGGTAGTGGTCGTAGAAATCGTCGCCGACCTCGCGGATGAGCTCTCCGCCCCCGATGATCAGAGGGGCGTCGGCGTCCGCGAAGGGGTCGACGTAGTCCGAGTCGATGCCGCGAGCCGCGAGGACCTGCCGACCGGCGATGCCGATGGCGATGTCCCCGGTGTTCCGGCTGATCGAGTCGAAGAGGAGGTGAGCGGTCATGTCTGCTTTCGGGATGGAAGGGACACGTCTAGAAGGACACGTCCGGAGTGATCCGGAGGAGGCCGCTTCCGACTTCGGGGTCCACAATATCGAACGCCGTGATTCCCGTCCGGCGGTCGTAGGTGGTTCCCGCGTCGTCTCCCAAGCCGATGTTCACCACGTACCGGCCGACGCCCAGGCGCACGTCGGGCAGATGCACGCGGACGACGTGCGTGCCCACCGTGTTCGGGAGCTGCACGTCCAGCGGGAAGGTCGTCCAGCCGTAGAGCCGGACGCCGAGCGCACTCTCCAGCGCGAGGCCGATCCCCCAGGGCAGCGCGGTGTCGGAGATGTGGATCTCGATGTCGATGTCGACGTCGGTCCTGCCGTTCTCCGTGTGGATGCTGCTGGTCGCGCCGAGCAGCGTGTACGGCGATCCGGCGGTGCCGAACTCCGAGATCGCGTGCCGATTGGCGTCGTACCCCTCGCGCAGCACCTTGAGCCCGATCACGGGGTCGCCGTCGTGCTTCATCACGCCGTGGTCGAGGACGACGACGCGGTCGCAGAGCTGGCCGATCTGCTCGGAGGAGTGGCTGACCAGGACGATCGTGCGGCCCTCCTTCTGGAACTCCGCGATCTTGTCCATGCACTTGCGCTGGAACGGCTCGTCGCCGACCGCGAGCACCTCGTCGACGAGCAGGACGTCGGGGTCGATGTGGATGGCGACGGCGAACGCGAGGCGCACGTACATGCCGGAGCTGTAGAACTTCACCTGGGTGTCGATGAACTCGCCGATCCCGGAGAAGTCGACGATGGCGTCGAAGTGCCGCTCGGTCTCCTGGCGGCTGAGGCCGAGCAGCGCCGCGTTGAGGAACACGTTCTCGCGGCCGGTCAGGTCCGGATGGAAGCCGGCGCCGAGTTCCAGCAGGGCGGCGACCCTGCCGCGGTAGCGGACGGTGCCCTGCGTGGGCTGGATGATGCCGCCGATGGTCTTCAGCAGCGTGCTCTTGCCCGAGCCGTTGTGGCCGACGAGGCCGATCGTCGTCCCGGAGTCCACCTCGAGCGAAACGTCGCGCAGCGCCCAGAAGTCCTCGCGGTGCTCCTTGGAGCGGGAGAAGTTGAGGATGCGCTCCTTGATCGACTTGTCCTTGTGCAGGACGAAGCGCTTGGAGACGTTCTCGACGGAGATCACTTTTGTCATGTCACAGCTCCTGCGCGAAGTTGCCCTGCAAGCGGTTGAAGACGCGCTGGGCGATGAAGAGGAGGACGAGGCTCACGAGCGCGGAGATCGTCAGCCGCAGCACGAGGTCAGGCGGAGCGTTGTAGGCGTCGATCGTGGCGCCGGCCGTCCACAGCCCCTGCTGCATGCCGAGCACCGAGAGCGTGATCGGATTCGCCAGGTAGAGCTGCTCCAGCCAGTTCCCGTGCAGAGCGTCGTGCACGAAGCTGAACGCGTAGACGATCGGCGACGCCCAGAACAGCACGGTCAGCACCACCTCGACGAGGTGCTGGATGTCGCGCAGGTACACATTGAGCGCCGACAGCAGCAGCGCGAGCGCCGTCGCGAAAAGCAACAGGTTCACGAAGGCGAGCGGGACGATCGCCAGCTTCGGCGTGAGCGGGAACTCCCCGAGTACTGCGGTCGCCGCGAGGAGGATCACCAGCTGGATCGCGAAGGTGAACAGCGCGCTGCCCACGCTGGCCAACGGGAAGATCTCGCGCGGCAGGTACACCTTCTTGATTAGACCGGAGTTCGCCACGATGGACGTCGTCCCGCCTCCCACGATCTCGGTGAACAGCGTCCAGATGGTGAGGCCGACGAAGACGAAGATGGCGAAGCTCGGCACGTTGCGAGCGGCGCCGAGGATCTGCCCGATCGCGAAGTAGTAGATGAGGAGCTGCGTGAGCGGGCGCACCAGGCTCCACAGCAGTCCGAGCGAGCTGTCCTTGTAGCGCGCGCGCACCTCGCGCCGCACCAGCAGGCCGAGGAGTTCGCGGTGACGCCACAGGTCGGCGAACGACCGGCCCATCCCACGGAACAGCTGGGGCTTCTCACCGACGACGTTCCACGGTGCGGCCGCGATCGCCTGGGCGCGGGCAGCGGCGGACGGTGTCGAGGACATGGGGGCTCCTGATTTCGACGTGTGCACGGGGCAGGACAGAGTGACAGGATATCCGGCCTGCCTTGGAGCCGCCGCCGAGCGGCCCAGGCGGCGGAAGGTATGCTGTTGCGGGGTTCGCCGCGCGCGGTCCATGACGTATACGGGAGAGTTCATGACGATAACGGCTGAGCCGGGGGTCCGCCCTGCCCGGGCCGCGCGAGGTCGCCACTGGTTGAGGATCCTGTGGGTGCCCGTCCTGCTGGTGATCGCCTCCCTCGCGATGGGCTTCACCGTCACCTCCTCGCACGGTAAGGCGCTGTCGCCGGTCGACGAGTGGGACTACATCGACTACCTCTACAAACTGCCGCAGGAGCCCGTCGTGCCGCGCGGCGACATCGCGGGGCCGGAGACGCTGAGCATCATCTCGTGCGACGGTTTCCGCATCTTCGGCACCATGGGCGCGCCGTGCGGCACGAAGCCCACCGATCTCTCGCAGTACCCGCAGAGCGCCATCAACACCGCCGCCGGGTACACGCCGATCTTCTTCTGGGTCACCTGGGCGGGCGCGAAGGCGATCCAGGTAGTCACGCACGTGGACCTCGTTCAGGCGGCGCGCTACTTCGGGGCGTTCTGGCTCGCCGGGGGCGTGCTCATGCTGTGGGGGCTCATGCGGCTCTTCCGCGTCCATCCGGTGGCGATCCTGGCCGCTGGTCTCGCGCTCATCGCGTCGCCGTACTCGTGGTGGACGTACACCTTCGTCAGCACGGACGCGCCGTCGGTGCTGATCGGCGCGCTCACCCTGTTCGCCGCGGTGAAGTTCGCCCGCGGGCAGTGGTCGGGCTGGTGGCTGGTGGCGATCGCCTTCGTCGGGACCCTGGTCAAGGTGACGCACCTGCTCGGGGCGGCGCTCGCGGTGCTGTATCTGGTGATCGAGTTCGTGATCAGGCGCGTGCGGGAGAAGCGCAGAGGCTTCGAGTGGCGGCGCTCGATCGGCAGGGGGAGCACGGACGGCTTGCTCGTCTTCGGCGTGCTCGCCGGGCTCGCGGCGGCCGTCGCCCAGTTCGGCTGGCGGTTCGTGCTGAACCTGAACGTCGTCGGGCCCGATCCCGACCAGGGCGTCCACCGCCCGCTCACCTCGACAGCGCTCCAGGCCGAGTTCACGAACTTCCTCCCGAACACGATCGTCGCCAACGTCAGCGTCGGACACATCCTCGGGCTTCCGGTGCCAGGCGCGATCATCGCGCCGCTGAGCTGGCTCACGATCGCCGGCGTCATCGGCGCCTTCGCGATCTACCGCTGGCGGCGGCCGGAGAGCTCGATCGTCTATGCGGTCGGCATCGGCGCAGTGTGCCTCGCTCCCGTCCTCGCCATCGTGCTCGCCCTCACCGGCGGCTACCTGCAGCTGCCGTCGCGCTACGGCGGCGTGCTGCTCCCTGGAATGCTGTTGATGCTCGGCCTGATCGCCAAGAACCGCATCTTCGTCTACGGCATCCTCGGCTACAGCGTGTTCCTGTACGGCTACATGATCCTCCACGCCCCGTTCTATGGCTGAGCGGGCGGAGTCGGCGACGACCGAGCGAGGGGCGGCCGCGCCGGCGCGGATGGACGCCCGCCGGACGCGCCGCGTCGACTGGATCCTCGGGGCTCTCCTGGTCATCGCGAGCATGCTCGTCGGCATCGTCCAGGTGTCGGAGCACAAGAGCGTCTCGCCCGTCGACGAGTACGTCTACATCGATTACCTGGCTAAGGTGCCCTCCGAGGGCATCGTCCGTGGCGGCGAGCGGACGGGCGACTACGCACGCGAGACCCTGGCGTGCCGCGGCGTCCGGCTGCTCGGCACCTACCCGCCTCAGCTCTGCCGGACCGCCGACACCGCGCCTGACTCGTCGTTCCCGACCGGTGGCACGAACTCCGCGGACATCTACACGCCGTTCTACTTCGTCATCACCTGGGTCCTTGCGCAGCCCTTCCACTGGGTGGGCGTCTCCGACCTCACCAACGCCGGCCGGCTCACCGGCTGGATCTGGCTGGCCGCCGCGGCCGTCCTGCTCTACCTGAGCCTGCGGCGGCTGCGCGTCGGCCCGTTGCTCTCGTTCGGTCTCGGGCTGCTCATGGTCGGGTCGCTGCCCGCCATCTGGTTCAACACCTACATCAGCACGGACGCTCCGACGATGCTGGCCGGGGCGGCGATGCTCTGGGGGCTGCTCCGGTTCGAGGACGGCGCCCGGTTCCGCACCCTCGCGCTCACCGTCCTCGCAACGGTCGTCACGCTGTTCAAGCTGCAGAACTATGGAGCGGTCGGGGTCGTGGCGGTCGTGCTACTGCTGCGCGCCGCGTGGCAGGCGTTCTCGGTGCGTGGAGAGCCGTTCGGCGCGCGCCTCCGCTCCTGGATCACGGACCGCCGCGTGCTCGCGGCGGCGCTGATGGCCGTCGTGCCGATGGTGTTCGAGGTGCTGTGGCTCGCGCTGCGCAACGCCATCCGCGTGGGGGAGAGCGTCGACCAGGGCATCTCGGCGCCCTTCGGCTGGAAGGCCTTCATCTCGGAGATGTTCAAGCTCTTCACCGGGCCGGCCGAGGGCGCGCGGGACCCGTCGGCGCTCGGCCCGATCGGCTTCATCCTCGCGACCGTGCTGAGCTGGGTCATCGTCAGCGGTGTCCTCGGCGCCGCGGTCGTCGAGCGCCGCGGCTCTGTCGGGGAGTCGATCGCCGTTTCGACGTTCGGCATCGCGCTGCTGCTGGGGCCGGTGCTCGCCATCCTGACCATCGCGATGGCGGGATACTACTTCGCGCTGCCCGTCCGCTACGGCCTCTCGCTGCTGCCG
Organism: Leifsonia sp.; assembly: GCF_051955155.1. NCBI lineage: Bacteria > Bacillati > Actinomycetota > Actinomycetes > Micrococcales > Microbacteriaceae > Leifsonia > Leifsonia sp. Next base: position 40,705 of record NZ_JBQCGZ010000166.1, on the reverse strand, counting down.
TTCTACCTCGCCTGCGCCGGGATGCTGTACCGGAGGAAACCGTGGGTCGGCAACGTCGTCGCCGTCGTCGGCATCGGCTGCTTCGGCCTGTCCTTCCTGCTGCCCGCCGGCTGAACCGCGTGCCGTGTGCCCCCAACTAGGGAGGGCAGGGGGTCGTGGCCCTGCATATCGCACGGTTACACTCGAAACGCGACCCGAAAGCACCTGAAGCGACATCCGTCGCATCTCGCCGACCCCGAGAGACGACCCATCATGACCAGGTCCGCCGCCCTTCCCGCTGCGCTGACAGCACTCGCCGCCGTCGTGCTGCTCGCCGCCTGCGCGGAGAGCCCGGTTCCGGCGCAGACGCCAGTGCCGCCCTCGGCCACGAAGTCGGCCGCGCCCGGCAACGATGCGCAGACCCCGGCGCCCGTCGAGGCGGTCCTCGTGGTGGCGAGCGTCGATCCGGACGGCGCGCACGTGACGGCGTCCGGCTATCTGCAGGGCGTCGTCCGCGACGGAGGGACCTGCGTCTACACGTTCAGCGGAAGCGGATCGGAGTTCACCGTGGAGCAAGAGGCTGCTGCCGACAGGATGACGACATCGTGCGGCACCGTTCAGGTGCCCTTCGACAAGTTCACGCGGGGATCCTGGACGGTGACCGTCGGGATGACCGTGGACGGCAGGACCGTCACCTCGCAGCCGACCACGGTGGAGGTGCCGTGATGCGCCGCGCTCTGCTCGCCACCGCGGCGATCCTCTCCGTCGTCGCGACGGTCCTCTCCCCGGTCTCGCCCGTCGCGCCGCTCGCGGCGGAGACGCCCGCCTCCGCGGCGGACGGACGGCAGTTCGATCCTGGCAACATCATCAGCGATCAGCTGTTCTTCGACGGCGGCGCGCTGAGCGCATCCGCCGTCCAGTCGTTCCTCGCCGCGAGGGTGCCCACCTGCCGGTCCGGATACACCTGCCTCAAGGACTACCGGCAGTCCACGGCGAGCAGGGCGGCCGTCGACGGCCGCTGCGGCGCGTACACCGGCGCGGCCCACGAGCTCGCCTCCACGATAATCGCCAAGGTCGGAGCGGCCTGCGGCATCAGCCAGAAGGCGATCCTCGTGCTGCTCGAGAAGGAGCAGAGCCTCGTCACCGACACCTGGCCCTCCAGCGGCCAGTACCGCTCCGCCACCGGCTACGGCTGCCCGGACACCGCGGCGTGCGACAGCCAGTACTACGGCTTCTTCAACCAGGTCTACAACGCCGCCCTGCAGTTCAAACGGTACGCGGCGTCTCCGACCAGCTGGAACCACATCGCCGGGCGGGTCAACGCCGTCAGGTACAGTCCGAACGCCTCGTGCGGGTCGAGCAACGTCTACATCCAGAACCAGGCGACCGCCGGACTCTACAACTACACCCCCTACCAGCCGAACGCTGCCGCCCTGTCCAACCTGTACGGGACCGGCGACTCCTGCAGCTCCTACGGCAATCGCAACTTTTGGCGCCTCTACACCGACTGGTTCGGTGCGACCACCATCCGGTCGTCGCTGCTGCGCACTCCGGAGAACCCGCGCGTCTACCTGGTCTCCGGCACAGTCAAGTACCCGGTGCTCACGCAGGACATCCTCACTGCGTACGCGCCGCTGGGGCAGGTCGGCTACGTGTCGCAGAGCTACTTGGACGCCTACAGCACGGCGCAGGCCGCCGGCCGTGTGCTGCGCGGGCCGGACAACACCATCTACTTCACGGATGCGAACGTGAAGCTGCGCTTCGGCAGCTGCGACCTCGTCGCCGCGTACGGCGGCCGCTGCGCGACGGACGGCTACGTCCAGCTCACCGCCGAGCAGCTGGCCGGCTTCGCGAACGGCCCGCAGATGGGCCCGGTGCTGGGGACATCGGCGGGCGCGCGCTACTACGTCACCGGCGGTACCAAGCGCGAGATCCTGGACGCGGCCTCTCAGGCCGCCGCCGGGTTGCCCGCCACATTCCCCGTGCTCACGGAGAATGCGGTCGCCGCGCTCCCGTCCGGGCGCCCCGTCGTCCGCGACGCCGTGTTCGCGGCCGAGCGCGGCACCTCCGGTTACTCCTACTTGGGCAACGGCATGCGCTACACGGTGAATGCCGGCGCCGTGGCCGCAGCGCAGGCGTCGAAGCGCGCCGCCGGCTCGCTCTGGCCCGCCAGCCTCGCGACTCTGCCGAGCGCGTCCGGCTCCTTCAACGGTGTCGTCACGATCGCCGGCTCGTCGAGCGTGTCTGTCCTCTCCGGCGGCGGGCGGTACGTCTGGACGTCCGGAGGCGGAGCCCTCAGCCCGGTCCCCGTGCCGCAGGGGTTCCTGGACAGCTACCCCTCCAGCGGGCAGATCGCGACGGGCGCTTACATCAAGAGCGCGAGCTCGCCCGTCGTGTACCTGGTGACGGCCGACAAGCTCCGCGCGATCTCGACGTGGGACGTGCTCGTCGCGATGACGCCGGGCCCGACGATCGCGACGGTGCCGGACGCCCTGCTCACCGCGATCCCGAAGGGAACGACGCTCACGCTCCCGACGAACACGCTGTGGCGCACCGCGTCTAATCCGATGGTGTACCTGATCAATGGCACCACGAACAAGATCGCGCTCACCGATCTCGCGCATGCCACGGACCTGGGCGTGAAGTCGGTCGGGTACACGACGCAGTCCAACCTCGACGCGTACCAGACAGCGCCGAAGCCGCTCGGCTTCGGCATCGTCTGCGGGACGACCAGCTACGTCAGCGCGGGCGGCGCCATCCACGCGATCTCCGACGCGCAGAAGACCCTGTATCCGTTCGCCTACGCGGCGCTGGACTCCTACGCCTGCCGGCTGCTGAAGGTGGGTGGGCCTGCGACATCCTTCATCCGAACGCCGGACAACGCCATCTACCAGCTCGTCGCCGGTCAGAAGCGTCACGTCACGACGATGGACAGGTACAACCAGCTCGCGCAGGGCCAGACGTTCCTGAACGTCTCGGCCGCGTTCGGCGCCGCGATCCCGACCGGTCCCGCGGCCTGAGCGGCCCCGCCTGACCGAAAGGTCACCGCACGCCTGGGCTAAAATGCATGCAATGCCCACATTGCGTGTAGCGGTCGTCACGACCTGGTTCCCATCCGAAGAACATCCAGCCCAGGCGCCGTTCAACCTCGAGCACGTCAGGGCGATCGCCGGCTTCGCCGACGTCGAGGTGCTGCATGTGCGCCTCGGCGGCCGCGGTGCAGCGGTCCATGAGCGCTACCAGGGCATCTCCGTGCGCCGGTTCGCCCTCGACCCCCGGCGCCCCCTCGAGGCCTTCCGAACGCTGCGGGCCGTCGCGCGTGCGACGCGGACGGCGGACGTCGTGCACACGATGGCGTTCTCGACCGCGCTGGTCGTCGCCGCCGCGCGGCCGTTCGCGCGCCGGCTGCCCTGGCTGCACACCGAGCACTGGAGCGGAGTCACCAGCCCGGCCAGCGTGTCGCCGCTCTGGCAGCGGCTGGCGTGGCTGCGGCGCGTGCTGCGCCGTCCCCGCATCGTGACCGCGGTCACCTCCCAGCTCGCCGCCGCGATGCGGCCGTTCACGCGCGACGACGTCGTCGTCGTCCCGTGCGTGGTGGAGAACCCGAGCCCGCTCGTTGCCAGGCCTCGTGACGGCGCGCGCCTGGTCGGCGTCGGCTACCTGGTGCCTGGCAAGCGTCCGCTGTTCGCGGTGGACGTCGTCGCCGAGCTCGTCCGCCGCGGGGTGGACGCGCGCATGGTGTGGGTGGGCGGGGGGCCGTTGGAGGCCGAGACGCGCGCGCATATCGCGGACGCCGGCCTGACCGACCGCTTCGAACTGACCGGCATGGTGGCGCCTCAGGAAGTGTTCGCGCACTTCGACGACGCCAACCTCTTCTTCCTGCCCACCGAGCGGGAGAACTTCTTCACCGCCGCCGCCGAGGCCGTCTCGGCCGGACGGCCGGTGGTGGTCGCGCGGGTGGGCGGCTTCGTCGACTACCTCGACGACCGCAACGCGGTCTTCGCCGAGGACAGCGTCACCGGCTACGCCGACGCCATCCAGACGGCGCTCGAGCGTTTCGCGGGAGTGCCGGAGAGTCGGATCGCCGACCCGGTGCGCGAGCGATTCGGGCTGCGCAGGGTCGGGGCGGACTTCGAGGCTCTCTACTCCCGGCTCGGCTGAGGTCTCAGACCGCGGTGCCGATGACGCGGTAGGGAACGCCGCCCCAGGCCGCCTCGGAGCTGATCCGGCGGCCGTCGACAACGGCGCGCACGCCGGGGATCTCGCCGGCGCCGACCGTGCGGTACTCCGCGTGGTCCGCCTGGATGACGACGGCGTCGGCCGGCTCGCCCAGGTGGTACGGCGTGAAGCCGAGCTTCTCCAGCTCCTCGTCCGTGTACAGCGGGTCGTGCACGAGCGGCACGGCGCCCCGGTCGGTGAGCTCGGAGACGGTGGGGAAGACGCCGGAGAACGCGGTCTCCTTGACGCCGCCGCGGTAGGCGGCGCCGAGGACGACGACGCGGACGCCCTGCAGGCCGCCGACGGCCTCGTCGAGCAGGTCGACGGCGTGCGACGGCATGAGCGCGTTCGCCTCGCGGGCGGTGCGCACGACCGTCGCCTCGGGGTCGTTCCAGAGGTACAGGCGCGGGTAGACGGGGATGCAGTGGCCGCCGACCGCGATGCCGGGCCGGTGGATGTGGCTGTACGGCTGCGAGTTGGACGCCTCGATGACCTGGTAGACGTCGATGCCCGAGCGCTCGGCGAACCGCGCGAACTGGTTGGCGAGCGCGATGTTCACGTCGCGGTAGGTGGTCTCCGCGAGCTTGGCGAACTCCGCAGCCTCCGCCGAGCCGAGGTCCCACACGCCGTTCGGCCGCTCCAGGTCCGCGCGCTCGTCGAAGTCGAGCACGGCCTCGTAGAACGCGACCGCACGCTCGGCTCCGGCCTCGCTGAGGCCGCCGACGAGCTTCGGGTAGCGGCGCAGGTCGGCGAAGATGCGGCCGGAGAGCACGCGCTCGGGGGAGAAGACCACGTGGAAGTCGGAGCCCTCGGCGAGGCCGGAGAGCTCTTGAAGGCGCGGCGCCCAGCGGGTGCGGGTGGTGCCGACCGGGAGCGTCGTCTCGTAGGAGACCAGCGTGCCGGCGCGCAGGTTCTCGCCGACCGAGGTGGTCGCGGAGTCCATCCACGTCCAGTCCGGGCGCGCCTCCTCGTCGACGAAGAGCGGGACGACGATCACGACGGCCTCCGCCTCCGGGATCGCCTCGCTGTAGTCGGTCGTCGCGCGCAGCCGGCCGGCCGAGACGACCTCCGCCAGCTTCTCCTCGAGCCCGGTCTCGCCGGGGAACGGGGCTGTTCCTGCGTTCACGGCGTCGACGACGGCCGGGTTGACATCGACGCCGACGACGTCGTGTCCCTTCGATGCGTACTGGACGGCGAGCGGCAGCCCGATCTTTCCGAGGGCGACGACGGAGATTCTCATGATGGATCGATTCTACGGGTTCCGGCGTCGACGCCCTTCGTGGGCGCGGCCCCATGGCGCCGCACCGCCTAAGCTGGACGAATGCGCGTACTCAGTGTCGTCGGCGCCCGTCCCCAGTTCGTCAAGCTCGCCCCGATCGCCGCGGCGTTCGCCGGGCACGCCGAGCACATCGTCATCCACACCGGGCAGCACTACGACGAGCTGATGTCGGACGTGTTCTTCCGCGACCTCGGCATCCCGGAGCCGGACGTGAACCTGGCGATCGGCTCCGGCAACCACGGCGCGCAGACCGGCGCGATGCTCGCGAAGATCGAGCCGGAGCTCGAGCGCTACCGCCCGGACTGGGTGCTCGTCTACGGCGACACGAACTCGACGCTCGCCGCGGCCGTCGCCGCCGTGAAGCTGCACATCCCGCTGGCCCACCTGGAGGCGGGGCTGCGCTCGTTCAACCGGCGGATGCCGGAGGAGCACAACCGCGTCCTGACGGACCACGCGGCCGACCTCCTGCTCGCGCCGACCCAGGTCGCGATGGACCACCTGGCGAACGAGGGCCTCGCCGCCCGCAGCGTGCTCGTCGGCGATGTGATGACGGACGTCCTGTACCGCGTCCGCGACGCCCAGCAGGGCGCGCCGGGCCCGTTCCCCGAGCACGGCGACGGCGAGTACTACGTCGCGACGCTGCACCGTCCGGACAACACCGACGATCCCGCCCGCCTCGGCGCCATCGTCGAGCAGCTGGCCGCGCTGGGCAAGCCCGTCATGCTGCTCGCGCACCCGCGCCTGCGCGCCGCGGCGGAGGCGGGCGGCGTCGCGCTCGAGACCGGGTCGATCGTGGTCAGGGAGCCGCTGGCCTATCCGCAGCTCGTCGCGGCGGTGTCGCGGAGCGCCGGCGTCGTGACCGACTCCGGCGGCCTGCAGAAGGAGGCGTTCCTGCTGCGCGTGCCGTGCACGACGGTGCGCAGCGAGACGGAGTGGGTGGAGACGGTCGACCTCGGCTGGAACGTGCTGGTCGACAGCGACCTCTCCGTGCTCCGCGCTGTGGTGGAGCGGCCTGCTCCCGCCCCGACCGACGAGCAGCCGTACGGAGACGGCCACGCCGCCGAGCGCGTGCTCGCGGCGCTCAGCTCCCGCAGCGCCTAACGGCCGACCGCGGGCGCGGGCGCGGCGGAGACGTCCCCGGTCTCCCGGACCACATCGACCAGGATGTCGGACGCCCCGGCGGCGTGCGCCCCGGTGAGCTGCGACAGCGGGATCGTCGTCCCGACGGCCGGGCCCGCGCCCGCCGTGTCGTCACGTCCCAGCCGCAGCCGGTTGCCCTCGACGTCCGGTCCGACCGACGACCAGCCGGCGATGGCGTGGACGTCGATCGTCGCTGCGGCGGCGTTCAGCTCGGCCATCGAGTGCTCCACCTTCTGCAGTCGCACCTGCCCGGCGGCCGGCTGCCCGCGGAGGGCCGCCGTCAGGGCGGTGACCGCGGGGGAGTGCAGGTCCGTCGCGTACACGGTGAGCGTGGAGTAGTCGTGGGCGTACGCGGTCCCCGCGAAGACGTCGTCGTGCCCCAGCGTGGCCGCACCGACGACGCGCTCCGCCGCCTGGAGGGAGGGGGACGGGCTGCCGACCCAGGCCGGCTCGGCGGTCCGAGCCGGGGTGGCAGCGGCCGGGGCGGCGGCCGGCGTCCGGGGAGCGGCGACCGCTGACGCCGCGGCGCATCCCGTGATAGTCAGCGCGGCGAGAAGGAGGAAAGCTGCGGTCGCGTTCCGTCGTACCGTCCGGTTTGCGCTCATGCGGCACATCATAGGTGCCCGCTCTCGGGCGGTGCCAGGCCCCGTTCTCGGGTCGCGTCAGCGCGCGCGGCGGATCGCGTCGAGCGCCGCCCGGCCGCCGATGCGGCCGATCGCGGAGAGGGACGCGTTCTCGTCCACCCACCTGCTGCGCTCCTCGGCGCGCGCGTCGCGCACGCCGGAGGCCTCGTCGCGCGCGGCGGCGAGCATGGCATCGGCGACCGCCGCCGGGTCATAGCCGGCGCGCCAGCCGAGACCGTTGTCCGCGACCAGCTCGGCGCCGGCGCCGACACCGGCGAAGACCACGGGCGCGCCGCAGGCCGCGGCCGCATAGATCTTGGTGGGCTTGGCGAAGTCGTATCCGATGCCCGGAGTGATGCTCGCCAGCGCGGCCGTCGCCCCGCGCAGCCAGCGCGCGGCCTCCGCGGGCGGGACGACGCCGCCGAAGTAGACGGCGTCGCCGACGAGCTCCTGCGCCAGCGCGCGCGTCGACTCCTCCTCGACGCCCTGGCCGAAGAACACGATGCGGGCGTCGGGGAACTCCTCCAGCACGCGGGGGAGCGCGCGCACGAAGATGGCGGGCGTCTGCCACTCCGACATCGAGCCGGTGTAGACGAAGGTCGGTCTGTTTTCGACGTCCGTCTCGCCGTCACGACGGAACGTGTCGGTGTCGACGCCGTTTCCGACGGTGGCGATTCGATCGGGGTCCACGCCGAACTCCGTCGCCCGCTCCGCGACGCCGTCGGAGACCGCGAGCACGAGCGCGGCGCGGCGCAGCGTGAACCGCTCCAGCGCGCGCATCACACCGACCACGAACCTCGGTGCTCCCAGTGCGACGACGCCGTCCGTCCAGATGTCGGCGGCGTAGTGGACGAACGGGCGACGGTGCAGCCAGGACGTCAGCGCGACGACGACACCGGTGGTGGGCGGCGGCTCGGAGATCACCAGGTCTGCACGCGTGAACAGCAACCGGAAGAACAACGGGACGTCGAAGCTCAGGTACTGAAGGTAGCCGCGCACGTTGCCGCCCCTGTCGCGCAGGACCGGGAAGCGGGAGACCCGGACACGCGGGTCCTCCGGTGCGGGGGGAGCGGACCGTGGAGGAGAGGTGGTGACGACGCGGACGACCGCGCCCTCCTCGGCGAGCCCGCGCGCCAGGGCACGGAGCCGGAATGCGGCGGCGGCGACTTCCGGCGCGTACAGACGCGTCGCGATGATGACGCGAGGACGCCGCGTCATCGCTCGATCCTCACGGATTCTGCAGCCTCGGCCGAGTTCAGGATCGCTTCCGCCACGCGGACGTTCTCCAGCCCCTCGCGCATCGTCACGATGTCGCTGCGGAGGCCCAGGATGGCATCGCGGAAGGCCTCGTGCTCGACCCGCAGCGGCTCGCGCTTGTTGAGGGCGAAGCGGGTGACCGTGCCCTCGGAGACGCCACGGAAGGCCATGACGGACTCCCACTCCATCGAGAACGTGCCGTTCTCGAAGAAGGTGAGGTCGGCGCTGACCGTGTCGGCCACGAACGCGCCGCGCTCGCCGGTGACGACGGTGATCCGCTCCTTCATCGGCGACAGCCAGTTCACCAGGTGGTTGGTGATGATGCCGTTCTCCAGCTGCGCCGCGGCGGAGACCATGTCCTCGTGCGCCCGGCCGCTGCGCGAGCTGACGTGCGCGAACACCGTCGAGTACAGGCTCTGGGCCAGCCACGCGGTCGCGTCGATGTCGTGGGTGGCGAGGTCCTTGACGACGCCGACGTCCGCGATGCGCGAGGGGAACGGGCCCTGCCGGCGGGTGGCGATCTGGTAGACGTCGCCGAGCTCGCCGGCGTCGATTCGCTGCCGCAGGCTCTGCAGCGCCGGATTGTAGCGCTCGATGTGGCCGACGGCGCCGACCAGGCCGGCCTTCTCGAACGCGTCGACGACCCGCGTCCCGGACTCGATGTCCACGGTGATCGGCTTCTCGACGAGCGCGTGGACGCCCGCGTCCGCGAGCTCCAGCGCGATCGCCTCGTGCGCCTGCGTCGGAACGGCGACGACGGCGGCGTCGATGCCGGACGCGATCAGCTCGCCGACGGTGCGGTGGATCGGGGCGTCACCGGCCGAGCGGCGCGGGTCGCCGGCCTCGTCGGCGACACCGGCGAGCGTGACGCCCTCGGTCTCGCGGATGACGCGGGCGTGGTGGCGCCCCATCATCCCGACGCCGATCAGGCCGACCCTCAGCTCCGCCATCAGGCACCGGCCCCGGCGAGGGCGTTGACGGCCGTGACGATGCGGTCGAGGTCCTCCTCGGTGAGCGACGGGTGCACCGGCAGCGACAGCACCTCGGCGGCGGCGCGCTCGGTCTCCGGCAGGTCCTCGGTGCGCGCGAACGACGGCAGCCGGTGGTTCGGAACCGGGTAGTACACGCCGGAGCCGATGGCGTACTCCTCGCGCAGCGCGGTGGAGAAGCCGTCGCGGTCCTCGGGGACGCGGATCGTGTACTGGTGGTACACGTGCGTCGCGTCCTCGCGGACCGCCGGCGTGACGACGCCGCGCAGGCGCGCGTCCAGCACGCTCGCGTTCTGCTGGCGCTGGCGCGTCCACTCCGGGAGCTTGGTGAGCTGGACGCGACCGATGGCGGCGTGGATGTCCGTCATCCGTGCGTTGAAGCCGACGAGCTCGTTGTGGTACTGCCGTTCCATGCCCTGGTTGCGCAGCAGGCGCAGGCGGCGGTGGACCTCGTCGTCGTCCGTGGAGACCATCCCGCCCTCGCCGGAGGTCATGTTCTTGGTCGGGTAGAGGCTGAAGACGCCGAAGGTGCCGAACGTGCCGACCGGGGCGCCATGCAGGGTCGCGCCGTGCGCCTGGGCCGCGTCCTCGAAGATCGCGAGGCCGTGCTTGTCGGCGATCGCGCCGAGGCCGTCCATGTCGGCGGCCTGGCCGTACAGGTGCACGGGCATGATGGCCGCGGTGCGCTCGGTGAGCACGGACTCCACGGCGGCGGGGTCGAGGGTGAAGGTCACCGGGTCGATGTCGGCGAACACCGGCGTCGCTCCGGTGAGGGCGACGGAGTTGGCGGTCGCCGCGAACGTGAACGAGGGGACGACGACCTCGTCGCCCGGCCCGATGCCCGCAGCGAGCAGGCCGAGGTGCAGTCCGGAGGTGCCGGAGTTGACCGCGACGCTGCGCCGCCCGGCGACGAGGGCCTCGCCGAACTCCTGCTCGAACGCCGCGACCTCGGAGCCCTGCGCGAGCATCCCGGACGCGAGGACGGCGTCGACGGCGGCACGCTCGGCGTCGCCGACGATGGGGCGGGCCGCCGGGATGAACGGGGTGTCGGTGGTCATGGTGTTGTTGCCTCTCTGAGTGTTCCGTCCGCCTCCGCGTATCGCTCTCCCGTCTGCGGGCAGACCCACTCGTCGCCGTCGGGGAGCAGCCGGACTCCCGCGCGGCCGACCCAGCCGATGCGCCTGGCGGGGACACCGGCGACGAGGGCGAAGTCTGGCACGTCATTCACGACGACGGAACCGGCGGCGACAAGCGCCCAGCGGCCGACCTCGACGGGCGCGACGCAGACGGATCGGGCGCCGATGGAGGCGCCCTGTCGCACGGTCACACCGACCGCCTCCCACTCGTCGGCGGACTTGAGCGTGCCGTCGGGCGTCACCGCCCGGGGGTGGGTGTCGTTGGTGAAGACGACGGCGGGACCGACGAAGACGCCGTCCTCCAGGACGGCCGGTTCGTAGACCAGCGCGTAGTTCTGGATCTTGCAGCGGTCGCCGACGCGGACACCGGTTCCGATGTACGCGCCGCGGCCGACGATGCACTCCGCGCCGAGGTGCGCGGACTCCCTGACCTGAGCGAGGTGCCAGATCTTGGAACCGTCACCGATGACGGCGTCCGGCGACACGTCCGCTCCAGGGGCGACGAATACCAAGTGGGGGTTCCTCTCGAGGGCGGGGAGGCGTGAGAGTCTGTCTGTCGAAACTACCATGCAGCCACTGCACGTTGCCGATCAAGCGGCTTTCGTCCGGCGCAGAGTGCGCAGTTCGGGCAGCATGATGAGCGCCCACGCGAGGGCGAAGCCGACGGCGACGACGATGTCGCCCCAGTACGAGCCGATCCACTGGCGGGTCGCGATGTAGCACGCGCCGACCAGCACCGTTCCGACCCCGAGCCGGAGGAAGAGCCCCGCCCAGTGCATCCGCCGTGTTCTCCATACGACGACGATCGGACCGAGGCCCCCGATCACCGTCGAGACGAGGAATCCGAGCGCGACGCCGACGACGGACAGCGAGGGGATCAGGAGGGCCATGGTCGCCAGGCCCGCGATCACTCCGGCCAGGCTGAGCACGGACGGCACGCGGACGGTGCGGCGATGGCCGGTCACGAGGGCCGTGACCGAGCCGACGTTGATGCTCTGCAGGAAGCTCGCCGCCATCAGAATGGGCAGGATCACGTCGGCCGCCTGGAACCGGCTTCCGAACAGCACCGCGACCAGCGGGCGCGAGGCGAGGATCAGGCAGCCGTAAGCGAGCCCGAGCAGCAGGATGAGGATCCTCGTCGTCAGGTCGGTCTGGCGGCGCAGGCTGCCATGGTCCTCGCGGCCGACGGCGTGCGCCATCGTCGGCATGATCGTGATCGAGAGGATGGACCCGATCATGGTCGCCGGGGTCGCCAGGCTGAGCGCCGCAGCGTATTCGCCCGCCTCCGCCGGCGAGCCGATCGCGCGCGCTATCACCATGCTGAGCTGCAGGAAGCCGCCCGTCGTCAGCGCGGCGATCGACGTCCAGGCGATGAACTCGACGATCTCGCGCCGGTGCTCGGCGGTCAGCCTGGGGACCCCGCCCGTCCGCCTCGGCCAGCCGGCGATCGCGTATACGCCGTAGCAGATCGTCAGCGGGAGCAGCAGGAGGGCGTTCCAGCGCAGGGCGACGACCCCGACGAGCAGCGCGAGCCCGCTGACGGAGGTCACCACATCCCAGAAGAGGGCGCGGTCCACGCGACCGGTGGCGAAGTAGATCCCGCGCACGAACGTGTAGGCGGAGAGGGCGAACGTCAGCAGGGCGACGAGCCCCGGGGTGAGCCAGTCGCCGGGCGCGAAGAGCAGCACGGTCAGCAGCGCGGCCGCCACCGCGAGCACCGTGGACACCACGAGAGTGACACGCGACAGGAAGCGGGTCATCGCCGTCACCAGCTCCGCGTCTCCCGCACCGCGCGCACGGGCCACGAACGTCGTCGCCGCGTTTCCGATCCCGGCGGGTCCGACGAAGGAAAGCAGCTGGGCGAGCGAGATGCTGCTGTTGACGACGCCGAGCCAGACCGGCCCGAGCAGGCGGCCGACGATCAGGCTGTAGAGGAAGCGCAGCAGCCCCTGCACGGCGACGCTTCCCGTCGACAGGGCTCCCCGGCGGATCACCGACGGTTCTGCTGCGGGCTGCGGCTCTCCTGACACCGGATAAGGGTAGCAGCGGGCTTGCAAGCTAAAATGGTGTCGCCCATGGCGGTCCCCGCCCGCACATCCACGAGGAGACGACCATTTCCATCCCTGTCGAGCAGCGAACCTGGCTTGTCGTTCCGCTCTACAACGAGGCCACCGTCGTCCGCTCGGTCATGGAGGAGGCGCGCAAAGTCTTCCCCAAGATCGTCTGCGTCGACGACGGGAGCACGGACGCGTCCGCGGCGGAGGCGCGCGCGGGCGGCGCCGTCGTCGTGCAGCACCCGATCAACCTCGGGCAGGGCGCCGCGATCCGGACCGGCCTCGACTACGCGCTCCTCGACCCGGAGGCCGACTTCTTCGTGACCTTCGACTCCGACGGCCAGCACCGCGTCGAGGACGCGCTGACGATGGTGCGGATGCTCGACGAGGGCGAGCTGGACATCGTGGTCGGCTCCCGCTTCCTCGACGACAGGACGACGCTCTCGCCGCTCAAGAAGGTCGTGCTGCGGGCCGGCGTCGTGTTCGAGCGGATGTCCAGCGGCGTCCAGCTGACCGACGCTCACAACGGCCTGCGCGCGCTCAACCGGCACGCGGCGGAGTCCATCCAGATCATCCAGAACCGGATGGCGCACGCGTCGGAGATCGTCGCCGAGATCGGCCGGAACAAGCTGCGCTGGGCGGAGGCACCCGTCCACGTGCTCTACACGGACTATTCGCGCTCCAAGGGCCAGTCCGTGTGGAACTCCGTCAACATCCTTTCCGACCTCTTCCTCAAGTAATCGAGATCCCCATGGACACCGGCCAGCTCGTCATCAAGATCCTCCTCATCGTCATCTTCGCCGCGTTCGCAGTTTTCCTGATGCTCCCGGGGCGCGGCGCGCGGCACCTCGCGATCCGCCGCCTGGTGATGCTGGCGCTGCTGGTCCTGCTCGTCCTCGCGGTGATCTTCCCGTCGTCCGTCACCGCCGTCGCCCAGCTGCTCGGCGTCGGGCGAGGCACCGACCTGCTGCTGTATGCGCTCTTCGTCGTCTTCATCGGCAACTCGCTGCTGATGCAGCGCAGGCACCGCAAGACCGAGCAGGAGATCACCCAGCTCGCGCGCCAGCTCGCGATCATGCGCGCCCCCGCTCCGGAGGCCCTCGTCGCGGCGGACCGCCCGTCCGTCCTAGAGGCCGGGGAGGACACCGAGCACCGTCCGGAAGCCGGATAGGCGTCTTCTAGACTGTCGGCATGAGAGTCCTGGTCACCGGCGGGGCCGGGTACATCGGCAGCCACGTCGTGCGGCAGCTGGTCGAGCGCGGCGACGAGGTCGTCGTCGTCGACGACCTCGAGACCGGCGACGAGCGGCGCATCCCCGGCATCCCGATCGTGCGCACCGAGCTCTCGGATCCAGCGGCGATCCCCGTCGTCCGCGAAGCGCTTTCCGACGTGGCTGCGGTGATCCACTTCGCAGGACGCAAGCGCGTGAACGAGTCCGTGCTCCGCCCGGCGTGGTACTACCAGCAGAATGTGGGAGGCATGGCGAACCTGCTGCTGGCGATGGAGGCGGTGGGGGTTGGATCGATGGTCTTCTCGTCCTCCGCGGCGGTGTACGGCACGTCCGAGGGCGACAGCATCCCGGAGTCGGCCCCGACGAACCCGATCAACCCGTACGGCTCGACGAAGCTGATCGGCGAGCGGATGCTGAGCGACGTCGCCGCCGTCCGCCCGTTCCGCTCGGCCAGCCTGCGCTACTTCAACGTGGCGGGCGCCGGTGCGCCGGAGCTCGGCGACACCGCCGTGCTCAACCTCGTCCCGATGGTATTCGAACGGCTGGACGCAGGCGAGGCTCCGGTGGTCTTCGGTGCGGACTACCCGACGCCGGACGGCACCTGCATCCGCGACTACATTCACGTCTCCGACCTGGCGGCAGCTCATCTTGCCGCGCTGGACGCCGTGACGGACGGCCGGATCGACGGCAACCGCGCGTTCAACATCGGCACAGGAGTCGGCAGTTCCGTGCGCGAAATGGTGGAGGCGATCGAGCAGGCGTCCGGCATCCGCATCGAGCCGCGCATCGTGGAGCGTCGCGAAGGGGACCCCGCGGTCGTGGTGGCGGATCCGTCGCGGGCGCGCTCGGAACTCGGCTGGAAAGCGCGGCACACCCTGCAGGACATCGTCTCCTCCGCCTGGCGGTCGCACGTCCTCCTGGCGACGGGCGGACATGCCTGAGCGCGTCTCCGTCGCCCTCTGCACGCACAACGGAGAACGGCATCTCGGGGAACAACTGCGATCCGTGCTCGCCCAGACCCGCCGGGTCGATGAGATCGTGCTGTCCGACGATGCCTCCACGGACCGCACGCGCGTGATCTTGGAGGAGTTCCGGGCGTCGGCTCCGGCCGGCATCCGGGTCATCGTGCTGCACAACGATCCCGCGCTCGGGGTCACGGCCAACTTCGAGAAGGCCGTCAGGGCGACAAGCGGCGACGTGGTGTTCCTGTGCGATCAGGACGACGTCTGGGCGACGGACAAGGTGGACCGTCTGCTTCGATCGCTCGACGAACACCATGCGACCCTCGTGCACTCTGACGCGCGCATCGTGGATGCGGACGGCACGCCGACGGGGGAGACGTTGTTCGGCACCCTGGGCGTCCGTCCCAGCGACCTGGCAGCCGAGGAGCGCGGCGACGCGGCTCGCGTGCTGCTGCGCAGGAACATCGTCACTGGTGCCACGGTAGCGCTCCGGAGGAGCCTGGCCGAGGCCGTCATGCCGTTCCCGGCGTCGTGGCTGCATGACGAGTGGCTGGCGATGAGTGCGGCGCTCCGAGGGGGACTGGTGGTGAGCAGGCTTCCGCTCACCGACTACCGCATCCACGGGCAGAACCAGATCGGAGCCAGCCGGCTCACCGCAGCAGCGGCGCTGGGGCGGCTGCGTGCGTCGCGCGCTGACCGCAACGCCCGTCTCCTGGCTCGCGCACAGGACCTTTACGACCGGGTCGCGGCCGACCGTCCGGACGACAGGGCCGTGCTCGCCGTCCTGCACGACAAGCTGCGCCACGAGCAGGTCAGGTCGGCGTATCCCCGGGCCAGAGCGCTGCGCATCCTGCCGGTGCTGCGAGAACTCGCCACCGGGCGCTACGGCCGGTTCGGCGGCGGGCTGCGTGACGTGCTCAGAGACCTCGTCCAGCCCGTCTGAGACAGAACGGGGACCGGTGTCTGGTCAGGGACCGAACACGTGCCGGGCAAGCGACCGCGCGCCTGCCGGGTTCCGGCCGCCGAGGGCGCCCGGCAGCTTGGTCGCCGCGTTGAGCCGCGAAGAGAGGTGCACGCGCGCGACCCGCGCCGCATGCCGCCAGCCGGCGTCGCGCATCAGCTTCTGGGCGCTGGCGAAGAATGCCCGCTCCTCGGCGAACCGGGTGCCGTCCTTCGCCGACCAGGACGACACACTGCCCGCGTGCCTGCGATACCGGAACAGGCGTTCGGGCAGGACGACGAGCGAGCCACCGCCACGGATGATCTCGCGCTGGAGGGCGAGGTCGAGAACGACCTCGAAGTCCTCGGCGAAACCGTACTGCCGCACGACCTCCGTGCTCCAGCAGATCGACGGGAAGTAGGTCCAGTTGCCGCGCAGCAGGCTGCTCGCGAGCTTCTCGCCGGAGAGGATGGCGGCACCGGAGCGGTGCGGCCGGGAGAAGCCCTTCACCCGGTCCGGCAGCGGCGAGGCCGGCCGTCCGGCGTCGTCGACGACCGTCACACCCGGCTGGAAGTAGGAGGCGGTCGGGTGCTCGGCGATCGCGGCCCTGATCCGCTCGACATAGCCGGGCTCGAGCAGGTCGTCGCAGCCCATCAGCACGAAGTGGTCGCTCTCGACCAGCTCCAGGCAGCGCGAGAAGTTGCCGGAGACGCCGAGATTCGTCTCGTTGCGGACGTACCGGATGCGCGCGTCGTCGATGCCGCGCAGCCACTCGCCGGGGGCCGGATCGGGGTACACGTCGTCCACGACCACCAGACGCCAGCCGGGATCGGTCTGCGCCATGACGCTTTCCACGGCCCTGCGGAAGAGCGCAGGATCGCCGTAGAACGGCATCATGATGTCGATCGTCACTAACGTCCAGACTTTCGTCGTAGGGTTGGCCTGCTGCGAGTCGTGGCCGCCGTCCAACGTTTCTTGCGTCTAGGGAGACACCCCCATAACCGCGTTCGAACCCCTCAACGAACCTCTTCCCGAAACCGACGATACCGCACGGTCGAGGGACCGCAGGTCGGTCCCTCTCATTCTCTCAGCGACCGTGATTTCGGGCGTCGCGGGCTATGTGGTGACCTGGCGGGTGTTCGTCGAAGCGGGCGCTGCGGGGTACGGGCTGTTCTCCGTCTTCTGGTCCGCGCTGTTCCTCGTCGTCGGCATCCTGTTCGGTCTCCAGCAGGAGGCGACCCGGGTCGTCGCGCACGAGCAGCGGTCCCCGGACGTCCCGCGCGGACGCTCCTCGCTGTGGCTCTTCGCGGCCGCCGTCTCGCTCGTCGTCGGCGCGGCGATCATGCTGCTCGCACCGCTCTGGGCCGTGCCGAGCCTGGGCGCGGACAACGCGGGCCTGTCCTGGATCGTGGCGATCGGTGCCGCACTGAACGGGCTCGTCGCCGCCGCGTCCGGCGTCATGGCCGGAGCCGGGATGTGGCGACACCTCGCCGCGATCGTGGCCCTGGACGGCGTGCTGCGGGTCACCCTCGTGCTCGTCGCCCTGGCGTTCACGCACGACGTCGCCGTGCTCGCCGTCGCGGTGATCCTGCCGTTCCCGCTCTCCCTGCTGATCGTCGCCGCAGCGGGTCGCAGACGCCTCGCCACCGCCGGCCGGGTGAGCGCCGGCTACGGCAGGCTCACGGCGAACACCGCCAGGACGATGGTCGCCGCCAGCGCCACCGCGATCCTGATCAATGGCTTCCCGCTCGTCCTCTCCTTCTTCTCCGGTCCGGACAACCACGACCAGCTCGGCTCCCTCGTGCTCGCGGTGACCCTCACCAGGGCGCCGGTGCTCGTGCCGCTGATGGCGCTCTCCAGCTACCTCGTCAGCCGGTTCTCGCACCTGCCGGAGCAGGCGGGACGGACGATGACCGTGCTGCTGCTCGGTCTGGCCGGCGTCGTCGCGGTGCTCTGCCTCGGCACCTGGCTGTGGGGCGAGCCGGTGCTGCACTGGATCTTCGGGCCGGAGTTCGGGATCTCCGGCGGCGTGCTCACCGCTCTGGTGGCCTCCTCCGGGCTGATCGGAGCGCTCTGCATCTCCGGCTCCGCCGTGCTCGCGCGCGACCTGCACGGCCTTTACGCCGGCGGCTGGGTCGTGGCGTCGCTGGTCTCGCTCGCGGTGCTGTTCGTCCCGCTGCCGCTGCCGGAGCGCACGGCACTCGCGCTGGCGAGCGGGCCGGCGGTCGGCCTCGTCGTGCACCTCGTGGGCAGGCGCCTGCTCACGCCTCGGCGCGTCGGGGCAGCCGAAGGCGCCAGCTCATCCCCTGGGACGCCTTGACCGTGCAGATCACGAGCAGCATCCAGCCCGACTCGACGAGGATGGAGCTCTCGAACACGCTCGTGACGAGCAGCGCGACCAGCACGAGCGGCGCCCAGGCGTAGACGACGCTGCGCCGGTTCGACGCCAGCAGCCAGGAGCGGCTGAACGCGAGCGCGATCAGCGCGATGAAGAGCAGCAGCCCGATGATGCCGACCTGCAGGTAGACGTCGAGGTACGCGTTCAGGCCGTCCGCGTGGTAGACCCCCGTCGCAGCCTGGATGGCCGTGAACGGGTAGAGGTCGGTCGGCCAGGCGCCCACCCAGCCCCAGCCGACCGACTGCTGGACCGGGATCAGCTCCCAGATCTGGATCCACAGCCGGTAGCGCACCTGGAAGTCGGCGCGGGCGTTGAGCAGGTCGATCACGCGGGTGCGGTAGATGTAGGCGGCGACCAGCGCTGCGACGGTCACGATGGCGAGCCCCCACTGCACGTAGCCGCGGGACGCCGCCGGCACCTTGCGCACCAGGAAGAGCGCGAGGGTGGCGAGCCCGACCACGACCGACACCGCCGCGATCACCGGCGAGTGCGCCAGCAGAACGCAGAGCGCGGCGAGGGCGATGGAGGCGATGGCGAGCGGCGGCCGGATGGAGCGCGTGCGCAGCTCGATCAGGAACGTCACGAACGCGATCAGCGCCACGATGCTGAGCGCGTTGCGGCTGCCGAAGATGCCCTGGATGGGACCGCCGAGCGCGATGTTGCCCTGGATGCCGAGGAAGCGGATCGGCATGTCGATCAGCAGCCCGCTCAGCACCTCCAGGGCGAGCGACAGCGTGAGCAGGAACCGCAGCGCGTCGCCGACCACGCGGACGATCTGGATGGCGTCGCGCACGAGCGCGATGTAGACGGCGAGGAACGCGAACAGCAGCTGGTAGATGACCCCGGCGAGCGTCGCCCACTGGTACTGGCTCCAGATCAGCGACAGCGCACACCAGCCGACGAACAGCAGCGCGGAGATCGGAAGCAGACCGTGCCACTCGATCATCCGCCACTGGGCGGCGAACGAGACAGCGGCCAGCGCCGCGAGCGTCGCGAGCGCCCCGATCAGCCCCGGCCAGCCGACGACCGCGCGGATGGCGTGCGTGGAGAAGCCGACGCCGACGGCGGCCAGCGCGAGCGCGGAGTTGAAGCGCGCGGACCCGAGGAACTCGGTGACCGCGGGCGGCACCAGGGTTCTGCGGGCTTCAGCCATGCAAGAATCCTACGGCGCTGCCTGCTTGGTCTTGACGGCGAGCACCACGAGGAGCGTCCAGCCGCCCTCGATCAGGATGCGGCTCTCGGCGAAGCTCTGGGCGAGCAGCGCGGCGAGCAGGAGCAGCGGGAGCAGGGTCAGCGCGGTGTACGGCGTGTCGTCCGCGATCGAGGTGCGCGGCCGGTCGACGGCGGCGAACCAGGACCGCCACAGCGTCGTGAGCACCAGCAGGATGAACACCACCAGCCCGACGATGCCCAGCTGCAGCCACACGTCCAGCCAGGCGTTGTGGGCCTGCAGGTAGACGACGCCTCCGCGCTCCGCGAGGTTCCGGAACGGCTCCGTCCAGGGTGCCCAGTAGCTCACCCAGCCCCAGCCGAAGACCGGGCGCTGCTGCGCGAGCCCGATCACCTTGTCCCAGATGTCGAACCGGCCGGTGAGGTCCTCGCTCTTGCCGAACAGCGCGGGGATGCGCGAGGCGAACACCGACAGCAGGACGACGGCGGCCACGAGCAGCGCCGCGGCGGTGAGGTAGACCGGCGTCCGCCGCTCCGGCCCCGCGCGCCGGGTCCAGAGCGCTAATCCGAGCACGACGGCCGTGAAGAGTCCGGCGACGATCACCGTGGAGGACCGGGTCAGCAGCATCGTGAGCGCGGCGACCACGAGCCAGGCGATGGCGGACCCGCGGCGGACGGTGCGGTCGGCGAGCTGGATGCCGAACACCACCAGCGCGAGCAGCGCGATCATCGCCAGCAGGTTGCTGTTGCCGACGATGCCCTGGATCTGGCCGCCGTGGAAGAGCAGGTCGCGGCTCCAGTAGAAGGCCTGCGGGAGGTGGCCGGGCGGCACCGGCTGCACCGGGGTGAGCGGCAGCACGGGTCTGCGCACGAAGATCGCGACGACGAGCTCGAAGAGCAGCGACAGCCCGAGGATCCACCGGAACGCGTTGCCGAGCGCGGTCAGCAGCGACGCCCAGCCCAGGCACAGCGCGAGGAAGACGGCCCCGGCGGTCGTCGCCAGGGTCGCCAGGACGCCGAGCGCGCTCGCTCCGGGGTAGGCCGACCACGCGATCGAGACGATCGCGAGGGCGAGGAAGAGCAGCAGCGTCCACGGCGCCCGGCGCCAGGAGAACGCCGGCCGGGTGCGGACGAGGAAGACGACGCTGCCGGCGGCGAGCAGCGCGGCCAGGACGAAGTAGCCGGGCCAGCTGATCAGGTTGCGCCAGAAATCCCCGGCGAACAGCGTGAACAGCAGGAGCGACGCGAAGACGGACGCCCCCGTGCCCGATGCGCGGCGCGCGGCGTCGACGCGGGCGCTCAGCACGGACGGTCTACTCACTCTGCGAAGAATAGCTCACCGGTTCGGCATGGCGAGGAACAGGGTGCCCGCCCCGCCGCCGACCGCGATCCGGTCCTCGCCGGCGACGACAACGGCCTCGCCGCGGGTCAGCCGGAGGGATCCGGCGGCGCCGCTCAGCTCCAGCTCGCCCGCGGTGCAGAGTGCGATCGCTGTCCCGGTCAGGGCGATCTCCGCGCTCGGCACATCCCCGCCGACCTCGATGTGGTCCAGGGTGAAGTCGGGCACGTCGGGCCGGAACTCCTCGACGCCGGGAGCCGGGCGCTCCGGCGGGAGCGGCGTCGCCGCGATGGGGGAGAAGTCGAGCACGCTCACCAGCTCCGGCACGTCGATCCGCTTCGGCGTGAGCCCGCCGCGCAGCACGTTGTCCGACGCGGCCATCAGCTCGATGCCGAGGCCGTGCAGGTACGCGTGGATGTTCCCCGCCGGCAGGTACAGCACCTCACCGGGGGAGAGGCTCACGCGGTTGAGCAGCAGCGCGAGCACGATGCCGGGGTCGCCGGGGAACGCGGCGGACAGCATCCGCACCGTGCCGGCCGCCTCGCCGTCGGAGCCCTCCGCCGCCTCGACGACGGCGGACACCAGCTCGCGGACCTCGGCGGAGCCGCCGAGCAGCCACTCGGTCGCGCGGCGCAGCACCGCGCCGGGCTCGCCGTCGAGCGACGCGGCGAACGCGGCGATCGCCGGTGCGTCGCCGAGCTCCGCGATGGCCGCCCTGCTGAGCGCGGGGTCGCGGAAGCCGCACAGTGCGTCGAACGGGTCGGAGAGCGCGTAGATCAGCTCCGGCTTGTGGAAGGGGTCCTTGTAGTTGCGCTCCGGCGCATCGGCGGCGAGGCCCGCGGCGTTCTCGCGCTCGAAGCCGGCGCGCGCCTGCTCGGGGGACGGGTGGGCCTGCAGCGAGAGCGGGCCGTCCGCCGCCAGCACCTTCAGCAGGTACGGCAGCTTCCCCGCCGTGACCGGCCAGGAGGCCAGGTCCCTCGCGCCGCCCGCCTCCGCGGGGTCCAGGATGCGCGACGGCGACCCCGGGTGCGCGCCGAGCCACAGCTCCGCCTCCGGGCCGCCGCTCGGCCGGGTGCCGAGGAGTCCGGCAATGGCGGTGGTGGATCCCCAGGCGTAGTCCCGAGGAGTGTTGCCGATGCGCACAAACATCCGTCGTCGTCCCTTCCGATTCGTTAGACCAAAGTACCAACGGCTTTGCCCGGCTCCGCGCGCCTTCCGTAGGCTGACGCTGCCCGAAAGCCGACCGTACGCACTGGAGCACACATGTCTTTCGAATCCCTCGCCAGCGACTTCTACGGCTTCGAAGACCTCCTCACGGATCGTGAGAAGGACTTCCTCATGACCCTGCGCGGCGCGCTGGAGACCGAGATCAAGCCGATCGTCAACGAGTACTGGGAGAAGGCGGAGTTCCCGCACCGGATCGTCGAGGTGCTGCACCGCAACGGGGCCATCGGACTCGGCTTCCCCGAGACGGCGCCGTTCGAGAACTCCGCCGTCTTCCGCGGCTGGGTCGCCCTGGAGCTGGCCCGCGTGGACGCGTCGGTCAGCACCTACGTCGGCGTCCAGAACGGTCTGGCGCTCGGCGCCATCGGCGTCTGCGGATCGCAGGAGCAGCGCGAGACGTGGCTGCCGAAGCTGACCAGCGGCGAGGTGATCGGCGCGTTCGGCCTGACCGAGCCGACCTCCGGCTCCGACTCGGCGCAGGGCCTGCAGACGGTCGCGACGCGCGACGGCGACGACTGGATCCTGAACGGTTCCAAGCGCTGGATCGGCAACGCCACGTTCAGCGACATCACCATCATCTGGGCGAAGAGCGCAGAGGACGGCCAGGTCAAGGGCTTCATCGTCCCCACCGGCACCGAGGGCTACACCGCGACGAAGATCGAGGGGAAGCAGTCCCTGCGGATGGTGCAGAACGCCGACATCGTGCTCGAGAACGTGCGCGTTCCCGAGGCGCTGCGGCTGCAGAACGCGAACAGCTTCCGCGACACCGCCGCCGTGCTCCGGCTCACGCGCGCCGAGGTGGCCTGGGCCGCCGTCGGAGTCGCGATCGGCGCCTACGAGGCGGCGCTGACGTACGCGAAGGAGCGCGTGCAGTTCGGCAAGCCGATCGCCAAGCACCAGCTCGTGCAGGACCACCTGGTGAAGTCGATCGGCGACATCACCGCCTCCATCGCCCTGTGCACGCGGGTCTCGCAGATGCTCGACGACGACATCCAGCGCGACGAGCACTCAGCGCTGGCCAAGGCGTTCGCCACGGCGCGGATGCGCGAGACGGTCGCCCGCTGCCGCGAGGTGCTCGGCGGCAACGGCATCGTGCTGGAATACGACGTCGCCCGGTTCTTCGCCGACGCGGAGGCCCTCTACTCCTACGAGGGAACGCGCGAGATGAACACCCTCATCGTCGGCAGGGCGATCACCGGCGAGGCCGCCTTCGTCTGACCGCGAAGCCCTCTCCGGCCGCGCCGATTCGCCACGAATGCGCGCTGCTCGTCACGAGCAGCGCGCATTCGTGACGAATGGAGGGCGTTCAGGGGGCGGGACGCGTGCCCGATAGGGTTGCCCCTGTCGGAGTGAGCAGAGCAGGAGGACGTTCCGTGGCGTGGTTGGTGACCGGAGGCGCAGGATACATCGGCTCGCACGTGGTGCGGGCGTTCCGCGAGGAGGGCATCGGCGTCGTCGTGGTCGACGACCTCTCCAGCGGGCACGAGGAGTTCGTCCCCTCCGACGTGCCGTTCTACCGCGGCACCATCCTCGACGGCGCGCTGCTGGAGCGGATCTTCGCCGAGAACGAGATCAGCGGCGTCGTGCACGTCGCCGGCTTCAAGTACGCCGGCGTCTCTGTGCAGCGCCCGCTGCACACCTACGAGCAGAACGTGACGGCGACCGCCGTGCTGCTGGCCGCGATGCAGGAGGCGGGCGTCGGCGCGATCGTGTTCTCTTCCTCCGCCGCCGTGTACGGGACGCCCGACGTCGACATCGTCACCGAGGCCACCCCGAAGAACCCGGAGTCGCCGTACGGCGAGTCCAAGCTGATCGGGGAGTGGCTGCTGCGCGACCAGGGCGTCGCAGCGGGCCTTCGGCACACGTCGCTGCGCTACTTCAACGTGGTCGGCTCCGGCGACCCGGCGCTGCGGGACACCAGCCCGCACAACCTGTTCCCGCTGGTCTTCGACGCGCTCGTGGCCGGGCGCACGCCGCGGATCAACGGCGACGACTACCCGACGCCGGACGGCACCTGCGTCCGCGACTACATCCACGTCGCCGACCTCGCCGTCTCGCACGTCGCCGCGGCGAAGCGGCTGGACGCCGGCGAGCCGATCGAGCCGGTCTACAACCTCGGCAGCGGCGACGGCGTCAGCGTCGGCGAGATCATGTCGACGGTCGCCGACGTGACGGGGATCGCCTTCACCCCAGAAGTGGGGCCTCGACGGGCGGGCGACCCGGCGAGGATCGTGGCCTCGGGAGAGCTCGCCGCGCGCGATCTCGACTGGAAGATGCGTCACTCCCTCGACGAGATGGTGCGCAGCGCCTGGGAAGCACGCCAGGCGGCGTCCTGAGCACCGCTCGATGGGGGTAGAAAGCCCGCGCGTGTCGCGATCGTTGTCGAAGCCCGGCGCGTCGTGAACTCTCGACCAGGGCTTAAGGCTTTACGATTCGCGACTTGACTGTCGCGAATGACAACGGTGTAATTATTGCGAAGCGCAACACATGCGCGAGCAATGCATGGGTGGGGAGACCGATATGACAGTTCCTGAATATCGCTCTGGGGTACCCGACGACTGGTTCATCGATCCGGTGCGACTCGGAGTTCCGGGTGTCAGGACCAACGCGGAGGATGTCGACGACGACAACCCGCTGTCCTGGCAGACCGACGCTCTGTGCGCGCAGACGGATCCGGAGGCGTTCTTCCCGGAGAAGGGCGGCTCCACGCGCGACGCCAAGCGGATCTGCGGTTCCTGCGAGGTGAGGTCCCAGTGCCTCGAATACGCGCTCGCCAACGACGAGCGGTTCGGCATCTGGGGCGGCCTCTCCGAGCGGGAGCGCCGCAAGCTCCGCAAGCGCGCCGGCTGACCGGAGCCGAATCCGCGCCGCGCCCGAACCGATACCGGGATCGGCGCAACCCCAACTTAGGCTGACTCCCGATGTATCCGAGAGTCACCGCCATCATCGTCGCCCACAGCGGCGGCCCCCGCCTGGAGCGCACTCTCGACGCGATCGCGGCGCAGACCCGCACCCCGGACGCCGTGATCGCCGTCGACTGTGCGAGCTCCGACGACGCTGCGCGCCTGCTCTCCGCCGCCCAGCCCACCCAGTTGCTCAGCATCCCGGAGAAGCTCGCCTTCGGAGCCGCGGTCGGCGCCGCGGTGCGCGTACTGCCGCCGGCGTCGTCCCCCGACGAGGTGCTCTGGCTGCTCGCCCACGACACCGCTCCGGAGCCGACCGCGCTGGAGGCGCTGCTGGCCGCGCTCGAGGTGTCCCCGTCCGTCGCGATCGTCGGCCCCAAGCTGGTGGATGCGGAGGACCCGGCCTTCATCCGCGAGTTCGGCGAGGCGATGACCCCGTTCGGGGCCTCCGTGCCGCTCGTCGAGAACGAGCTCGACCAGGCGCAGCACGACGGCCTGAGCGATGTGCTGGCGGTCTCCTCGGCCGGCATGCTGGTCCGCCAGGCGCTCTGGGAGAAGCTCGACGGCTTCGACCCCGCCCTCCCCACCGTCGACGACGGTCTCGACTTCTGCACCAGGGCGCGCCTGGCCGGATTCCGCGTCACGCTCGTGGCGCAGGCGCGGGTCGCCGTGCACGGCGACGGGCTGGCCGGTCCGAACCTGAGCCGGCGCTGGTCGGTGCGCAGGCGGCTCGCGGGGGAGCGCAGGCGTGCTCAGCTGCACAGGCGGATGGCGTACGCGCCGGGCTGGGCGGTCCCGCTGCACTGGCTCACGCTCGTCCCGCTGGCGATCCTGCGCTCGCTGCTGCGGCTGCTGCGCAAGGAGCCGGGCTCCATCGGCGGCGAGCTCGCCGCCGCGTTCCGGGTCGCGTTCTCCGGGATGGCCGTCTCCTCCGCCCGGCGCAGGCTCGCCGCGGCGAAGTCCGTCGGCTGGGCGGCGATCGCGCCGCTGCGCATCCCGTTCGCGGAGGTGCGCCGTTCCCGTGCGCTCAAGCGCGAGGCCGCCATGGTCAGCCAGCAGGGCGAACGCCAGGACCTGGACTTCTTCGGCACCGGCGGCGGCTGGACAGTGCTCGCCGCCCTGGTGATCGGCGTCGCGATCTTCTACCCGCTCGTCGGGTCGGGGACGGTCGCCGGCGGCGGCCTGCTCCCGCTGAACGCGTCCGTCGGCGAGCTGTGGGCGAACCTCGGCTACGGCTGGCGGGACGTCAGCCTCGGCTTCGTCGGCGCCGCCGACCCGTTCTCCGCCGTGCTCGCCGTGCTCGGGACGCTGACCTTCTGGCAGCCGTCGCTCGCGCTGCTCGGCCTCTACCTGCTCGCTCTGCCGCTCGCCGCGCTCGGCGCCTGGCTCGCCGCGGCGCGGCTGACCGCGAAGGGAACGCTACGCGCCTTCGGCGCGCTGGCGTACGCGCTCGCGCCGACTCTGCTGATCGCGATGGCCGGAGGCCGGCCGTCGGCCATCCTCGCGCACATCCTGCTGCCCTGGCTGTTCTTCGCCGGCCTGGCCGCGCGGCGCTCGTGGGCGGCAAGCGCGACCACCGCACTGCTCGCCGCCGCCACCGCGGCCTGCGCGCCCGTGCTCATCCCGGCGCTCGTGATCGCGTGGATCGCGGCGATCGTCTTCGCCGGGAAGCGCGCCGCCCGGATCGTCTTCATCCCGCTGCCCGCCCTGGTGCTGTTCGCGCCGCTCGTGATCGAGCAGGTGGCGCGCGGCGCCTGGCTGTCGGTGTTCGCCGACCCGGGCGTCGCCCTGGATGCCAGGCACACCCCGGCCTGGCAGCTCGCGCTCGGCCTCCCGGACGGGACGCTCGGCGGCTGGCACGCACTCGCCTCCGCGCTGTACCTGCCGCAGGCGGCGCCGAACATCATCGTGCCGATCCTGCTCGCTCCGCTCGGCGTCCTGGCCATCCTCGCGCTGTTCCTGCGCGGCACGGTCCGCGCGATCGTCGCTCTGGTCGTCGCGCTCGCTGGCTTCCTGACCGCCGTCGCCGCCCTGCAGCTGGAGGTCGCCGTCTCCGGCTCGGTCGCCGTGCCGATCTGGCCGGGCAGCGCGATCAGCCTGTACTGGCTCGGACTCACCGGCGCCGCCGTCCTCGCTCTCTCCGCGCTCGGCCGCGGCGCCATCGCGCCGGCGTGGGTCGCGATCGTCACGCTCGCGATCGTGGCCGTGCCCTCCGCCATCGCGATCCACAGCCCGGACCCGACGGTCACCGCGAGCGACGGCCGCACGATGCCTGCCGTCGTGACCGCGAAGGCGTCGACGCAGCCGCGCGCAGGGACGCTGCGGATCGTCCCGCAGCCGGACGGCGGCATCCGAGCCGACATCGTGCGCGGCGGCGGGCAGACGCTGGAGGAGCAGTCCACGCTGAGCTCGACCGAGCGCACGCTCACGCAGGGGCAGAAGGACCTCGCCCAGCTGGCGGGCAACCTGTCATCGCGCAGCGGCTACGACGCGTCGAAGCAGCTGAGCGACCTGGGCGTCGACTTCGTGCTGCTGACCCCGTCGGCGAAGGCGATCGACGGCGCGGACAGCACCTCGGCGGACGCGACGGGCACCCGAGCGGCGGTCGCCCTGGACGCCAACCCGCTGCTCACCTCCGTCGGCGACACCGCGACGGGACGGCTGTGGGCGTACGACCGCGGGACGGACGCCGTGCCGGCGGCCGCGCAGATCCCGGCCGGTGCCGGCGGTCTGTGGCGCGTCCTGGTGCTGCTCGTGCAGGGCATCGTCATCGGCGTCACGGTGCTGCTCGCGATCCCGACCAGCCGGTCGGCCGACCGCGTCTCCGAGCTGACCGGCCGCCGTCCGAAGCGCGGCAAGGACGAGCGGGCCGTGGAGCCGGACGACCAGCCGGATCCGCCCGCGGCGGAGTCGGACACGACGATCGCCGAGGAGAGCCTCGACGAGTGGGAGCCGGAGCCCGACATCGAGGCCGCCGTGGAGTCCGCCGATGAGGACGAGGCGCGCGCGGCGGAGCCCGAGCCGGCCGCGGAGCCGGAGCCCGAGCCGGAGCGCGAAGCCGACCGCACGGTCGAGCGCGTGCCCGTCACAGAGCCCGAGCCGGAACCCGAGCCCGAGCCGGATCCCGAGCCGGAGCCGGATCCCGAGCCGGATCCCGAGCCGGAGCCGGAGCCCGAGCCGGAACCCCGAGACGACCGGGAGACCGAGTCCCGGTTCGAGCCGCAGCCCGCCGGCGTCGCCGCAACGGCCCCGACCACCCTCGAAGAGGGCCTGGAGGAGACCATCATCCGACCACGACGGACCGAAGGAGGCGACCGTGGCTGACAAGCGCGCGCTCGCGAAGATCGGCGCCCGCGCGGTCGGCGGCGTCGTCGGCATCGGCGTCGCCGTGCTGGCGGTCGCCGGCGCGACCCTGCTCCCGCTGCCGTCGGTCGCGATCGACGTGCCGGCGTCCACCGTGCACCCGGTCCCCGCCGACCAGCAGCGGGTGTGCCCCGGCCCGGTCCTCGCGCTGGCCGCCGACGCCGCCCAGGCCTCGCGTCCCGCCGCGCTCGGCACGCCGACGGTCGGCTACGGGACGGACGGCCCCGACGTGCAGACCAGGAACCTGAAGCCGGACGCCGACACCTCCTCCGCCGACCAGGCGCCGCTCGCGCTGACGGTCTCCACCCCGCAGGGCGCGACCGAGCCGCCGCTGTTCGCCGGCGCCCAGGTGCAGGACGCGGTCTCCGAGGACCTCGCCGGACTGGCCGCCTCCGCGTGCCTCGAGCCGTCGGCCGACAGCTGGCTGGTCGCGGGGTCGACGTCGCTCGGGCAGACCAGCCTCGTCCTGCTCTCCAACCCGACCTCGGTCGACGCGACGGTGTCCCTCACCGTCTACACCGAGACCGGGATGGCGGACGCGCCGGGCGGCACCGGCATCACGGTCCCGGCCGGCGCCCAGAAGGTCGTCCCGCTCGCGGGGCTCGCGCCGGCTGCCACCGCGCCCGTCGTGCACGTGCAGACCACGGGCGGCCAGGTGGTCGCCACCCTGCAGCAGAGCTTCGAGCAGGGCATCCAGCCGTACGGCGTCGAGCAGACCGGCGCGACGGGATCCCCGTCGCGCGTCCAGCGGATCGCCGGGGTGACGATCGCCACCCTCGCCGCCGTCACCGCCGGCCAGTCGGCCGAGAGCGTCGGCGTCGACTTCCCCGCGGTGCGCATCCTGGTCCCCGGCCAGGAGGACGCGCAGGTGACCATCGGCGCCGTGGGCGAGAACGGAACGGCCGCCGGCAACTCGTACGCCCAGACGATCAAGGCGGGCAACGTCGCCGAGGTGCCGCTCGGCAACCTCAAGGACGGCAGCTACACGGTCACCGTCAACTCCTCTGTTCCCGTCGTCGCCGCCGTTCGCACGTCCGTCATCGGCCAGAAGGCCAGGGACTTCGCCTGGTTCGCCTCCTCGCCCGGCCTGAACGACCGCCAGCTCGTCGCCGTCCCCAGCGGACCGTCGCCCGTGCTGCACTTCGCGAACGCGGGCGAGAAGGATGCGCCGGTCACGGTCACCCCCGAGACGGGGAAGCCGTTCACCGTCACGGTGCCCGCCGAGGGCGGGGCCAACCACGCCGTCCCGCCGGGGAACTACACCATCGAGGGCGCGAAGGGACTCGCCGCGAGCGTCAGCTTCGCCGGCGCCGGGCTCACCAGCAGCTTCGCGCTCGAACCGCCCGGCCCGCTCGCCGCGCCCATCGAGGTCTACCCGCGCTAGCGCCGCCGGCGCTCAGAAGTGCCGGAACCGGTCGGGCGCGAGGTCCCACGGGTCCTTGCCGAGCAGCTCGGCGACCGCGCGGAACACGCAGCCCTCGATGTACATCCTGCGGTGCAGCTCGTCGTCCCTGTGCAGCTTGGTGAGCCGCTGGATCGGGACGCGGTACAGGATGATGCGGCGGCGGGAATGGTCGACGTACCAGCGGTCGACGCCGTCCGTCCCCGAGTTGCCGACCGGCGTCGCCGCGACCTCGAAGTGCACGCCGGCGAGCTCCTCCGGCCAGACGCCCTTCAGGTAGTCGGCGGTGGAGGCGACGGTCATGTCGAAGAAGTCGATCCGGTTCTGCAGCATCGGCAGGTGCGGGCCGGTGACGGGGCCGCGGGCGCCGCGGCCGTGCCGGCTCCGCCAGCGGCTGGTGGCCGGGGGCGTGCTGCCGGTGCGGCGGTTCCTTGGCATGTCGCAATCCTACGTCGCCGGCGCGCTCCGGTAATCTGAGCCTGATGTTGAGCCGTCCGTGTTCCCGTGTCGCGTGCCCGCGCGACGCCGTGGCGACGCTCACCTACGTCTACGCGGACTCGATGGCCGTTCTCGGCCCGCTGAGCCTCTCGCACGAACCGCACGCCTACGACCTGTGCGCGATCCACGCCGAGCGGCTGTCCGCGCCGCAGGGCTGGCAGATCGTCCGGCACGAGGTCTTCGGCGGGCTCAGGTAACCCAGGTAAGGATCGCCGACATGAGCAGTTCCGATTCGATCGACGACATCCGAGCCTCCCTCGGGGCGGTGGTGAAGACCTACGACGTGCGCGGTCTGGTCGGCAGCGGACTGACCCCGGATGTCGTTGCCGCCGTCGGAGCGGCGTTCGTGGACGAGATCGGTGCGGCGGGGCAGGACGTCGTCGTCGGCCACGACATGCGCGACTCCTCGCCGGGGTTCGCCGAGGCGTTCGCGCGCGGGGTGCGGGCCAGGGGCGGCGACGTCGTCGCGATCGGGTTGTGCTCGACCGACGAGTCGTACTTCGCCTCCGGCGCGCTGAACGCCGCAGCGGCCATGTTCACCGCGAGCCACAACCCGGCCACCTACAACGGCATCAAGCTGTCCAGGGCCGGCGCCCAGGGGCTCAGCCTCGACACCGGCCTCGCCGCCATCCGCGACCGCGCGGCGGTGTACCTGGCAGAGGGCATCCCCGAGGTGGAGGCGCCCGGCGGCTACCGCGAGCAGGACGTGCTTCCCGACTACGCCGCCTATCTCCGCGGCCTGGTCGATCTGAGCGGCATCCGCCCGATCCGGGTGGTCGTCGACGCCGGGAACGGGATGGGCGGGCTGACCGTGCCCGCCGTGCTCGGCGAGGCGGCGGGGCTGCCCGCTCTGCCCATCGAGGTCATCCCGATGTACTTCGAGCTGGACGGCACCTTCCCCAACCACGAGGCCAACCCGCTGGAGCCCGCGAACCTCCGCGATCTGCAGGCCGCCGTCGTCGAGCACGGAGCCGACCTCGGCCTCGCCTTCGACGGCGACGCCGACCGCTGCTTCGTCGTCGACGAGACCGGTGCGGCCGTCTCGCCGTCCGCGGTCGCCGCCGTCGTCGCGCTCCGCGAGATCGCGCGGGCGCAGGCGGAGGACCCGGACGCCGAGATCGTCGTCATCCACAACCTGATCACCTCCAACATCGTCCCCGAGACGATCGAGGCCGCGGGGGCCACGCCCTACCGCACGCGGGTCGGCCACTCCCTGATCAAGGCCGCGATGCGCGAGACCGGGGCCGTCTTCGGCGGCGAGCACTCCGCGCACTACTACTTCCGCGACTTCTGGAGCGCCGACAACGGGATGCTCGCGGCGATGCACCTGCTGGCGGAGTTCGGCGCGCAGGACCGTCCGCTCTCCGAGCTCGCCGCCGCGTTCAGCCCGTACGCGCAGTCCGGGGAGATCAACTCCACCATCGACGACGTCCCCGCGGCGTACGCGCGCGTGGTGGAGGCGTTCACCGGCCGCGCGGAGTTCGACGAGCTGGACGGCCTGACGGTGACCGGCCTCACCGCGGAGAGCGAGCCGTTCTGGTGGTTCTCCGTCCGTCCCTCGAACACCGAGCCGCTGCTGCGTCTCAACGTGGAGGCGGCCGACGCTGCGACGATGCGGGCGATCCGCGACGAGGTGCTCGCGCTCATCCGCGGGTGAGGAAACACGCTCCACCGCGCATGCGACAATGGGCGCATGCCATCCTCCGTCACTGACACGTCCCTGCCGTTCAAGGTCGCAGACCTCTCGCTCGCCGCAGCGGGTCGCCACCAGATCCGGCTCGCCGAGAACGAGATGCCGGGACTGATGTCGCTGCGCGAGGAGTTCGGGGAGTCGAAGCCGCTCGCCGGGGCGCGCATCGCGGGCTCGCTGCACATGACCGTGCAGACCGCCGTGCTGATCGAGACGCTGGTCGCCCTCGGCGCGCAGGTGCGCTGGGCGAGCTGCAACATCTTCTCCACCCAGGACGAGGCCGCCGCCGCCATCGCGGTCGGCCCGGACGGCACCCCGGAGTCGCCCGCGGGCGTCCCGGTGTTCGCCTGGAAGGGCGAGACGCTGGAGGAGTACTGGTGGTGCACCCAGCAGATCTTCGACTGGTCGGCGGAGGCCGCGGCGGAGGGAGCCGACTGGATCGGCCCGAACCTCATCCTGGACGACGGCGGCGACGCCACCCTGCTCGTGCACAAGGGCCGCGAGTTCGAGCTGGCCGGCGCGGTGCCGCAGGACGCGGAGGGCGACAGCCACGAGTACCGCGTCATCCTCGCCGCGCTCCGTCAGTCGCTCGCCGCGTCGCCCGACCGCTGGACGCGCATCGCCGACGGCATCCTCGGCGTCACCGAGGAGACGACCACCGGCGTCCACCGGCTCTACGAGCTCGCGAAGCACGGCGAGCTGCTGTTCCCGGCAATCAACGTCAACGACTCGGTCACCAAGAGCAAGTTCGACAACAAGTACGGCATCCGGCACTCGCTGCCCGACGGCCTCAACCGCGCGACGGACGTGCTGATCGGCGGCAAGGTGGCGTGCGTCGCCGGCGACGGCGACGTCGGGAAGGGCGCAGCGGAGGCGCTGCGCGGCCAGGGCGCGCGCGTCATCGTGAGCGAGATCGACCCGATCAACGCGCTGCAGGCGGCGATGGACGGCTACCAGGTCGCCAAGCTCGAGTCCGTCGCCGACCAGGTGGACATCCTGATCACCGGAACCGGCAACGTCAACGTCGTGACGCTCGACCACATCCTGAGCCTCAAGCACCTCGCGGTCGTCGCGAACGTCGGCCACTTCGACAACGAGATCGACATGGCCTCGCTGGAGGCGCTGCCCGGTGCCGAGAAGATCGAGATCAAGCCCCAGGTGCACGAGTGGCGGCTGCCGAACGGCCGCAGCGTCCTCGTCCTCTCCGAGGGCCGGCTGATGAACCTCGGCAACGCCACCGGCCACCCGAGCTTCGTGATGAGCAACTCGTTCGCGAACCAGGTGCTCGCCCAGCTCGAGCTGTACGTGTCGACCGAGAACTATCCGATCGGCGTCTACGTGCTTCCGAAGCACCTCGACGAGAAGGTGGCGCGCCTCCACCTCGCCTCCCTCGGCGTCGAGCTGACCACCCTGACCGACGAGCAGGCCGCCTACATCGGCGTGCCGGTGGACGGCCCCTACAAGGTCGACCACTACCGGTACTGATGGTGCTCGAGTTCGCCGACCGGGAGCTGCCCGGCGGTCTCGTCCTCCGCGTGCGTCGCGAGGACGACGCCGCCGCGCTCGCGGCCGCCTACGCCCGCAACCGCGGGCACCTGGCGCCGTGGGATCCGACCCGTCCCGAGGAGTTCTTCACCGAGGACGGGCAGCTGGCACGGACCAGGGAGCTGCTGGCGCTCCGCAGCCTCGACGTGGCCCTCCCGCTCGTGGTGGCCGACGGCGACGAGATCGCCGGCGGGATGGACCTCAGCAACATCGTGCGCGGAGCGTTCCAGAACGCGATGGTCGGCTACTGGCTGGACCGCGACCACACCGGACGGGGACTCGCCTCGGTGGCGCTGTCGGCCGTGGTGGAGGCCGCGCGCGACGACTACGGGCTGCACCGGCTGCAGGCGGCGACGCTGCTCGCCAACCACGCCTCGCAGTCCGTGCTGACCCGCGCGGGCTTCGAGCGCATCGGCGTCGCGCCCGCCTACCTCAAGATCGCCGGCCGCTGGCAGGACCACGTCCTGTTCCAGCGCATCCTGCACGACTGAGGCGTCAGACCTCCGCGTACGCCCGCACCGGGAAGGTGCCGAAGCCCTCGACGGCGGGCGGCGCGGCGGTGAAGCGCGCGCCGCGCGCCGGCAGCTCGCCCAGAGCGGTGAGGTGCTCGACGACGTGGATGCCCGCCGCCAGCAGCAGCGAGTGAGCCGGCCGCGCGCCGCCGCTCTCGGTGTCGTCGATGTTCAGCGAGTCGATGCCGACGAGCGCGACGCCCGCGTCCACCAGGTGCCGCGCACCCTCCTCCGTGAGGAAGGGCGCGCCCGTCGCGTACGCCGGGGCGCCGAAGCGGCTGTCCCAGCCGGTGTGCAGCAGCACGGCGCTGCCGGCGAGCTCGCGGTCGTAGAACGCCGAGGCCGGGATGCCGCGCTCGGCCGCGTCGGTCAGGTGGAAGACCTCGGCGGGCAGCCCGACCAGGGTGGCCAGGTCGAGCGACGCGAGGTCGCCGCCGTCCGCGTAGCGGTGGTACGGGCTGTCGAGGTAGGTGCCGGTGTTCCCGATCATCGTGATCGTGTCCATCGCGAACTCGGTGCCAGGCGCGTACCGCGACCGCGACTCCTCGCGGGTCAGGTGCGGCGTGATCACCGGGGCGGGCAGGCCGGGGTAGGTCACCAGGCCGGCGCGGATGCGGTGGCTCAGGTCCACGATGCGGCGCGGGCCGTCCGCCGTTGCCTGCGCCGGCTCGACGCCGCGGCTGCCGCGGTGCTGCTCCTCGACGATGCGCACGTCCCGCAGCTCGACGGAGCCGACGAGCGCGAGGCCGAGGTGGTTCACGAACAGCCGCGCGAGCTCCTCCTCGGACACGTCCGCCGAGGGGATGTCGAGCCGGAAGCCCTCGGCGGTCAGGCCGCCGCCGTTGACGAAGGCGACGGTCGCGTCGAAGTGGGCGCGGTGCTCGGTCATGCGATCTCCTCGGGAGGGTCGGCGGTGTCGGCGGGCGTCGTCGCGCTCAGCGGTCGGGGAAGGCGTGCGGGAGGCCGTCGAGGACGGGAGTCAGCCGCTCCAGCCGCTCGCGCTCGATGGCCAGTCCGGTCGCGTCGCGCTGCCGGCGCAGCACCGCGACGGCGACGAGGAACGTCTCTGCGTCCACGTGCGGCAGCGGCGAGACGTACGGGGAGGCCTCCCTCGCGAGCTCGGTGCTGAGGCCGAGCCGGGCGGCCGGCGTGAGCTGCGGCGCCTGCCGCACGAACTGCGCGATCCGCCGGGCGAGCCGGTCGGGCAGCCGGCCGACGTCGGCGGTCGCCGCCCAGCCGGCGAGGTGCGGCGCGAGGTAGAGCGGAAGCGGTTGCGGCTTCGGCACCCGCTCCAGCTGGCTGTAGGTCCCGGCGAGCAGGTCGCCCAGCCGCTTCGACCGCGGATTGAGCAGGCCGGTCAGCGCCGCGATGCCGCCCATCGTCATGAAGATCTCGAGCACGCCGGTGAGGGCGCGGATGAACGCGTGCCGGAAGCCGATCGCGCCGCCGTCGTCCCGCACGATGCGTGCGCCGACCGCGAGCTTCCCGAGCGACTTGCCGTGGAAGACCAGCTCGACGGTCATCGGCAGGATCACCATCCCGAACACCAGGATCAGGATGACCAGCACGCGCACCAGCGCGTCGTCCAGTCCGGCGCCGGTGGCGACGACCAGCAGGATGCAGCCGAACATGACCAGCAGGGAGAGCAGCCAGTCGATGATCGTCCCCGCGGCGCGCAGGATGTAGCTGGCCGGCTTCACATCCAGCGTCACGGCCTCGCCGGTCACGAGCTCGCGCTCGGCGACGGCGTCCCGCGCCCCCGGGACGGCCGACCCCTCCACGCTTGCGGTCATGGCTATCATTCAAGCAGATGGATCTCGACGCATACACGGACGCGCACAGCGCCGACTGGGACAGGCTCTCCCGGTTGGCGAAGCAGCGTCGCCTGGACGGCAGGGACGCCGACGAGCTGATCGACCTCTACCAGTCCGGCGCCGCCGACCTGTCCGCCATCCAGACCAGCGCCGGCTCCTCCGCGGTCGGCGACCGGCTGTCGCTGACGCTGGCCTCCGCGCGGCTGCGGTTCACCGGCGCCGGCGCGAACCTCTTCTCCCAGATCCCGCGGTTCTTCGTGCTGCAGCTGCCCGCCGCTCTCTACCGCATCCGCTGGATCGTGCTCGCCGTCGCCGTGGCCACCGTGGTCGTCGCGACGCTGTACGCGGTGTGGATCACCGGCAACCCGCAGGTGCTGCGCAACCTGGGCAGCGACGCCCAGCTCAAGCAGTACGTCGAGCACTCGTTCATCGACTACTACTCGAACAACCCCGCCGCGTCGTTCGCCGGCCAGGTATGGACCAACAACGCGTGGATCGCCGCCCAGTGCGTCGCGTTCGGCATCACCGGCGTGTGGGTGCCGTATGTGCTGCTGCAGAACGCGATCGGGGTCGGCACCGCCGCCGGCGTGATGTTCGCGTACGGGCGCGGCGACGTGATGTTCGCGTACATCCTGCCGCACGGGATGCTCGAGCTCACGAGCGTGTTCGTCGCAGCCGCGGCGGGCCTGCGCATCTTCTGGGCGTGGATCGCACCGGGAGCCACGACCAGGGCGCAGGCGCTCGCCGAGGACGGCCGTGCGCTGTTCACGGTGGCGGTCGGCTGCGTGATCACGCTGTTCGTGTCCGGGCTGATCGAGGGCTTCGTCACGCCATCCTCGCTGCCGGTGTGGGCGAAGATCGGGATCGGAGCGCTGGCGCTCGCCGCGTTCCTCGCCTACATGCTGGTGCTCGGCCGCCGCGCCGTGCGCGCGGGCGAGACCGGCGACCTCACCGAGTACGAGGCGGGCAGCCGCCGCGTCGTCGCCGCCTGACGCCTTCCGGGGGAACGGGTCAGAGCCGGCCGGCGGCCTTGAGGGCCAGGTAGCGGTCCGCGAGGGCGGGCGGCAGGTCCTCGGGCGATCCGGTCACGACGTCGCCGCCGAGGCGCTGCACGGCGGCCGTCACGCGGCTGACGTCGAGCAGGGCGCGCTCCGCCGCCGCGGCGCGGTAGACCTCCTCGCGGTCCCGGCGCTCGTGCGCCGCGATCAGGCTGTCCGGGTCGGTGACGCTCGCCACCACGACGATGTGCTTCTTCGTCAGCTGCGGGAGCACCGACAGCAGCCCGCGGGACGCGCCAGGCGCCTCGATGGACGTCAGCAGCACCACGAGCGAGCGCTGGCTGGTCACCGCGGCCAGCTGTGCGGGGACGGCCGACCAGTCCATCTCGATCAGCGCCGGCTCGATCCCCGCCATCGCGTCCACCATCCGGGAGAGCAGCTCCGGCCCGCTCGCGCCCTGCACCCGGCCGCGGGACACGCGGTCGTAGGCGATCATGTCAACCCGGTCGCCCGCGCGCGTTGCCAGCGCCGCCAGCAGCAGGGCGCCCTCGAACGCGGTGTCGATGCGCGGCTCGTCGGCGACGCGCGCGGCGGAGGTGCGCGCGGTGTCGATCACGATGACGACCCTGCGGTCCCGCTCCGGCCGCCAGGTGCGCACCATCACCCGGGAGCCGGCGCCACCGGTCGGGTCGTGCCGGCGGGCCGTCGCGCGCCAGTCGATCGAGCGGACGTCGTCGCCGCGCACGTACTCGCGCAGCGAGTCGAACTCGGTGCCCTGACCGCGCAGCATCACGCTCGTGGTGCCGTCCAGCTCGCGGAGCCTGGCGAGCCGGGAGGGCAGATGCTTGCGCGAGGTGAACGGCGGGAGCACCCTCACCCGGCCCGGTGCCGCGAGCGTCGCCTGTCGCGCCCAGAGGTGCAGCGGCCCCCACGAGCGCACGGTCAGCTGGGCGACCCTGCGCTCGCCGCGCCGCCACGGCCGCAGCGTCGCCGTGACCCGGCGGCGCTCGCCGGGCGGGATCTCGATGGGGGACCGGGTGGGCGAGGCAGCGGCCGAGGGCTCCCAGCCGTCCCGGACCGTGCCGCGGATCGTGCGCCGGCCCGCGTTGGTCAGCAGCACCTCGGAGACCGCGTCGGCGCCGAGGCGCACCCGTGCCGGCAGCTCGCGTTCGACCGCCAGGGCGCGCGGGGATCCCGCCAGGACGAGGTCGATGCCCCCGAGCAGCAGGCACAGCACCAGCCACGCGCCGAGCACGGCGAACGCCACCCCCTCGTCCGCGCCCAGCAGCGCGACGGGGATGACGCCGAGCGCGAGCAGGGCGACGAAGCGTCCGGATACGGTCATCGCCGCGGCCTAGATCGGGACCTGGACCTGCTGCAGGATGGAGCGCAGGATCGCGTCGGCACCGACACCCTCGAGCTCCGCCTCCGGCCGCAGCTGGATGCGGTGCCGCCACACCGGCACCAGCATCGCCTGAACGTGATCCGGCGTGATCGAGTCGTAGCCGGACAGCCACGCCCATGCCTTGGCCGCCGCGAGCAGCGCGGTGGTGCCGCGCGGGCTGACGCCGAGCCGCACCGACGGGCTCTGCCGGGTGGCGCGGGCGAGGTCGACGATGTACGCGAGCACGTCGGCGTTCGCGCCGACCGCCGCCGCGGACGCCCGCGCGGCGTGCAGCTGCTCGGCGCTGAGCACCGGCGTGACCCCGGCCGCCGCCAGATCGCGCGGGTTGAACCCGGCGGCGTGACGGCGCAGCACCTCCACCTCGGTGTCCCGTTCCGGAACGTCGAGGGTCAGCTTGAGCAGGAACCGATCGAGCTGCGCCTCCGGCAGCGCGTAAGTGCCCTCGTACTCGATCGGGTTCTGCGTCGCTGCGACGATGAACGGGTCCGGCAGTCGGCGGCTCACGCCGTCCACGCTCACCTGCCGCTCCTCCATCGCCTCCAGCAGGGCGGACTGGGTCTTCGGCGGCGTCCGGTTGATCTCGTCGGCGAGCAGGATGTTCGTGAAGACGGGGCCTTCGCGGAAGACGAACCCGCCGGTCTGCGCGTCGTAGACGAGCGAGCCGGTCACGTCGCCCGGCATCAGGTCCGGTGTGAACTGGATGCGCTTGGTGTCGAGGCTGAGCGCCTGGCTGAGCGAGCGCACCAGCAGGGTCTTGGCCACGCCGGGCACGCCCTCCAGCAGCACGTGGCCGCGGGCGAGCAGGGCGATGATCAGGCCGGTCACCGCTCCGTCCTGGCCGACGACGGCCTTGCCGACTTCGCCGCGCACGCGCGCGAGCGCCTGGCGCAGTCCGGCGGCGTCGGCGGCGGGGTCCGCGGAGGCGGTGGGGTGTCCGGTCGTGAGGTCGGTCATGCTTCCATTCTTCCGGTCGGCCCCGGCTGTCCGGGGGAGACGGCTGCGGCGGTGGCCCGTTCGAGCTCCGCCAGGGCGTCTGAGAGCGCGAGCAGGTCGGCATCGGTGCGCGGGATGTCGTCGATGAGCAGGTCGCGCACGCGGCCGCGGTCGCGGCCGGTGAGCGCGGCGACGGCGTCGGCGATTTCGCTTGCGGTCGCGGCGCGGGAGAGCCCGGCCTGGCCGGCGAGCCTCCCGATCGCGCCGATGCGCAGGGCGTCCGCCGCGCGCAGCCGCGCCGACGAGCGCTGGTAGAGGCGGGCGCGGCCCTCCCTGGTCTCGCCCGCGCGGACGACGACGGGCAGGTTCTCGACCACGAGCGGCCCGAACCGGCGGCCGCGCCAGACGGCGGCGGCGACGAAGACGAGCACCAGCAGCACGACGACCGGCGTCACCCAGCCCGGCGTCAGCGCCGCGATGTCCGGCCCTCCGGTGACCGGGCGGTCGAGCACGCCCGGCAGATACCAGACGAGGGTGCGGTGACCGCCGAGCAGGTTGAGGGCGAGCGCGGCGTTGCCCTCGCGTTCGATCCCCTCGTTCATCAGCAGCGCGGACGAGCCGACCAGGTACACGGTGCGGCCGTCGAAGCCGGTGCGGACCAGCGATGCGCCGCCGTGACCGTCGACGAAGCACGAGGCGGCGTCGTCCTCGGCCCGGAAGGTGTCAGGGGACGCCTGGTCCTTCGTGTTCGCGGTGGCCCTGGGGTCGATCCGCTCCGCGCGCTGGGCGGCAGGCACGCCGCAGCCGGCCGCGACGACGCCCTCCGGCGCACCGGCGGCGCGGACGCCGGGGGCGAGCCGCTGCAGCGTCTGGAAGCCGGGCTCGACGACGACGAGCGTGCTCGCGATGGAGCTGACCTCGTCGTACCCCTCGGCCGGCAGGTTGCCTGCCGGGTCGTAGATCAGGACGGTGGTGTCGTCGCCCGCCGCATCGCGCACCTCGTCCAGCGTCCCGGCCGAGGCGACCGTGACGCCGTGCTGCGAGAGCACCTGCGCGAGCGCCTTCCCGCCGGTCGGGGCGGCGTTGCCAGCGCCCAGCGGGGTGCCGGCGCCCGCGCCGCTGCCGGAGAGCAGCATCCCGCCGACCGCGACGAACACCGCGATCGCGCCGAGCACGATCCACGGCACCGCGCGGCGGGAGGTCTGCCGCACGGTGGGCGAGACCGCCTGCGCGGGAGCCGGGGCCGGGGTGGTCTGGACGGCCGTCACGCCGGCACCTCCTGGCGGGCGGGGCGGACCTGCTGCAGCCGGCCGTCCAGCGCCACCAGCTGCTGGTACCGGGACTCGCTGCCCGGCCGGTCGAGGTAGCGCACGTCGTCGAACGCCCGCGCCGCCTCGCGGAGCGCCTCGCCCTCGGCGGGCGCGACGGCCGCGGCGCGCGCGGCGAACTCGGTCGCGGTGGTGCCGGGGGTCACCCGCACCAGAGTGCGCTCGTCCAGCCCGACCGCGATCGCCCGGAACTGCTCCTCGATCGCGGTCACCCAGTCCGCGGCGCGCGCGGCGGCGGCGGCGGACGCCCGCAGTTCCGCGGCGGTGCGCGCGTCGTCCGCGCCGAGCACGGAGCGCCGGGCGTCGGCCGAGCGCCGGTTGGCCCTCGGCCGGCCGAAGATCACGAACGCGATCACCACCACTGCGGCGATCAGG
>NZ_JBQCGZ010000165.1:0-39605 GCF_051955155.1 Leifsonia sp. | reverse complement strand
GCCCTCCATGGAGAGCGAGCGGATGGCGCTGCCGCGGTACTCGAGCACGTAGCCCTGGCCGCCGCCGGTGCCGATCTTGGCGATGACGGCGAGGATGATGTCCTTGGCCGTGACGCCGGGGCGCAGCTCGCCCTCGACGGTGATGGCCATCGTCTTGAAGGGCTTCAGCGGCAGCGTCTGGGTGGCGAGCACGTGCTCCACCTCGCTGGTGCCGATGCCGAACGCCATGGCGCCGAACGCGCCATGCGTCGAGGTGTGCGAGTCGCCGCAGACGACGGTGATCCCCGGCATCGTCAGGCCGAGCTGCGGGCCGACGACGTGCACGATGCCCTGCTCGATGTCGCCCAGGGAGTGCAGGCGGATGCCGAACTCCTCCGCGTTCTTCCGCAGCGTCTCGATCTGGGTGCGGCTGGTGAGGTCGGCGATCGGCCGGTCGATGCCGATGGTGGGGGTGTTGTGGTCCTCTGTCGCGATGGTGAGGTCGGGACGGCGCACGGGCCGGCCGGCCATCCGCAGGCCGTCGAACGCCTGCGGGCTCGTCACCTCGTGCACGAGGTGCAGGTCGATGTAGATCAGGTCGGGAGAGCCGTCTTCGCCCTTCGCGACCAGGTGGTCCTTCCACACCTTCTCCGCCAGGGTCAGCGGGGTGGATTCGGTGGTCATCTCTCGTGAACTCCTTGAGCTTTCGGTTACGGATCAGCCGTCGACGGACTCCGCGGCGAGGGTGGCCGTCATCCCGGACATGGACCGAGAGCTAGGACTCGCCGCGGCGGCTAAGGAGAAGCAGACCCGCGAACACGTTGTCAGGGTATCACCCGTGCAGGGGTGGCGGCCGTCAGGCGCGCTCCACCCCGATCCGCAGGTCGCCGAGCCGCAGCGCGCCGCCCTGCTCCACCTCGGCGGGGACGCCGGGCACGAGCGTCCGCTCGTCGCCCGCGGGCGAGATCGCGACCACGCCGTTCGTGGAGTGCAGGTCGGTGACGGTCAGGACGGCGCCGGCGGCGGACACCGCGGCGTGCGTCTTGGACACCGTGGAGGTGGGGTCGGCGAGCGGGACGAGGTCCGCCGGGCCGGGATGGGCGGCGGCGGCGGGGTTGCGGCCGAGCAGCACCGTCCCCGTCACGGGGACGCGCGTCCCGCCGGGGACGACGAGGCGCCAGACCGGCTCCGGTCGCGGCGCGGGGGCGCCCGACGCCGTCGGCGGAAGGAAGGTGGGCAGCGCGACGGGCTCGGGCGCCCGCGCCGGCCGCTGTCCGGCCGGCCGCTCCGGGATGAGCCCGGGCGGAGGCACGATGAAGCCGGGTCGGTCGCGAGCGGTGTCCTCGTCCTGGTTCCCCACGCGACAACTCTACGGAACCGGCCCGCCGCGATCGCTTCCGGAGTTCTTCACGGTTTCCGCGGCGTGTCGCGTGAAGGACTCCGGAACGGATGGGGGGTCAGCGGGGAGGACGGCGGCGGGCGCGGCGGTAGCGGAAGGCAGCGAGGCGGGCGCGGAGCGGTCCGGCGGCCTTCGTCGCACCGGCGACGGCGTCGTCGGCGGACGTCCAGGCGTGCTCGACGCGCTCGTCGGAGACGTCGCTGCCGTCGAAGACCGCCGCGTCCACGTGCCGGGCGAGCGTCGCGAGGCCGCCGGGCGGCACGCGCAGGTTCTGGGCCTGCGACTGCTCCTGCAGAGCCGAGGCCTCCTGCAGGCGCGTCGCACGCTCCGGCACGGCCAGGCCGAGCTCGGCGTAGCGGTCGGTCAGCTCCTCCCACGCGCCGGCGGCCCGCCGGTCCGGCGGCCCCTGCGAGGCGCGGACGCGGCGACGGCGGCGTTTGAGCGCGCCGACGATCACGAGCGGCACGACGTACAGCAGCAGCGGGATGCCGACGACGCCGAGGACGACCCACACCCAGGCCGGGAGCGCGAAAGGCGTCGTCGGGTCCTTCTTCTCGGTGTCCTTCGTCTTCACCGGGGTCAGCAGCTCGTCGGCGCGCGGATCCGCGGGCGGCGGCTGTCGCACCTGGGGCTGCGGCTCCAGCTTGGGCTTCGTCGTCTGGTTCTTCGGCGCGTCGGTCTTGGTCGGCGTCGGGAAGAACGGGACCCAGCCGACGCCGTCGAACGGCACCTCCACCCACGCCGTGACGTCGTCCCCCGTCACGGTCGTCGTCCCCGATGCCGCCTTCGGGGCGAACCCCATCACGACGCGCGCCGGGTAGCCGAGGTGACGGGCCATCAGGGCGAACACGCTGGCGTACTGCTCCTGGTCGCCGACCATCGGGGCCTTGCCGAGCAGGTCGGTCATCCGGTCGGCTCCCTCGCCGGCGCGCGAGGGCACCGGGTCGGAGGCGCGGCCGTGGCTGAGGTAGCCGAGCGCCTTGAGCGAGCGCTCGATGTTGCGGAGCTTCTGGATGGCCGTGTCCGCCGATCCCGCGTACTCCTCCGCCTTCGCCGAGACGATGTCCGGCACGTTGTCGACCGGCGGCAGCGCGACCTTGGCGGGAGCCACGGAGGCGAGAGCGCGGTCGTTCGGGATCTTCTGCGCCGTGGCCTGGATCGTGTAGCGCAGCCCATCGCCGACACCGCTGGTGACCGCGCTGGTCCCTGTCGCGGTGTTGACGCGGACCGTCTCGGCCGGGTCCTGGCCGCGGTGCGCGTCGAACGCGAGGCGGTCGACGTAGCCGAGGGTCGGCAGCCACACGTCGGAGTAGCCGCGGATGTCGATGGTCGCCGTCGTCGTGGCTCCCGCGGTGAACAGCGGCGGCCGCGGGATGGTGCTGCCGAGCAGCTCGAACGCGCCGGAGGAGTCGGCCTGCGACCCCGGAGCGGTCACCGACCACACGACGCCGTCGTAGCTGTCCATCGTCGCCAGCCGGATCACCTGGCCGGACTGCAGGCCGGTGACCGTGAACAGCGTGGTCTT
Organism: Leifsonia sp.; assembly: GCF_051955155.1. NCBI lineage: Bacteria > Bacillati > Actinomycetota > Actinomycetes > Micrococcales > Microbacteriaceae > Leifsonia > Leifsonia sp. Next base: position 36,702 of record NZ_JBQCGZ010000165.1, on the reverse strand, counting down.
CTGCAGGTCCTTGGTGTACTTCCGGAACCCGGCGAGCGGGCTCGGGTAGTCGAGCGGGTCGAACGGCGGGGTCACCTCGTCGCGCACCACCAGCCGGGATGCCGCGGGAGGAGCCAGCAGGGACCCGCCGATGGCGCCCACCAGCACGGCGCCCAGCACGACCACCGCGCCACCGAGGAGGCGCGAGCGGCGCACGCCGGTGTCGGCCGCGAGCAGGTCCCGGTTCGCTCGGGCACGCCGCCACGAGAGCCAGAGCAGCGCGACCGCGGCGAAGAGGACGCCGCGCACGCCGGCGAAGTACGCGTCGCGGGTGCCGAGCAGGATCCCGGCCAGGAACAGTACGAGCGGGCCGATCAGCAGCACCGCCGCGCGCGCGACGCCGGGGCGCCTGGTCCTCGGCAGCCAGCGGACGGCGAGGGTGACGCACACCAGCGAGACCAGCCAGCCGCCGACGTACGGCACGACGGCCACGTACGGCGGCGCCTCCAGCGGCGCCTGCAGGGTGACGGCGTCCGACCAGCCGAAGACCGCGCCGAGGACGAGGCCGGAGAGGCTGTCCAGCGACGGCAGCACGCCGAAAAGAGCGAGCCCTGGCAGCGCGAGCGGCGTGCCGAGCAGGAAGTACGCGGCGAGGGCGATCACCAGGGTCAGCGGGACGGAGAGCCGGAACAGCCTCCCGAGCACGGCGACCCCGCCGCCGACGACGACGCCGCCGATCGCGGCGGACAGGAAGGCGTAGTGGCCGAACGCCGGCGCGAAGCCGGCGACCGCGATCAGGCTGAGGCCGCAGATCACGGCGACGTCGATCCAGGTGGTCGTGCCGAGCCGGTCCAGGGTGGACGCGGAGGGCCGGGCTCCCGCCTGGGTCGCGGACGTCCGGGGCGTTGCGGCGGTCATCGGCCGGCCCGCTTCAGCAGGGCGGGCAGCTCCTCCAGCCGCCCGAGCGTGATCAGCAGTGTCGCGCCGAGGCGGGTGACCCGCGGCTCCGCGGTCTCGTCGACCCGGATGGTGATGGTCTCGGTGTCCGTGCTCCAGAGCGCGGCGGCGGCGCGCAGCTCGGCGGGCGGCACCTGCGAACCCACCACGGTGATGGCGAGGCTGGGTGGCGCCATCCGCAGCGTCGCCTGGCGCAGGAACTCGCGCAGCCCGGTCTGCCCCGGAGCGACCTGCTGAATACGGCAGGAGTCGTCCAGCAGCGCCGTCGGCGTCCCCACGCGCATCGTCCCGCCCTGCCAGACGGCGGCGACCTGCGTCTCCTCCCGGATCACGTGGCAGCCGATGGAGGCGAGCACCGAGACCGCGAGCTCGAACTCGTCCTCGGAGGCGTACCGCGCGCCGTCGCCGTCCAGGGCGAGCAGCAGCTGGGACCGCCGGGTCTCCTGGTACTGCCGCACCATCAGCTGGCCGGTGCGCGCGGACGTTCGCCAGTGCACGTTGCGGATGTCGTCGCCCGCCTCATAGGTGCGCAGCGCGTGGAAGGCGAGGTCGGAGTCGGTGATGACCTTGGTGGTCTGGCCCTCGAGGTCGCGGACGAGCCCGCGCGCGGTCGCGGCCAGCCGCACGGTCCTGGGATGCACGAACAGCTCGACCTGGTCGCTCCAGCGGGTGGTGCGGCGCAGCAGGCCGAGCTGGTCGCCGCGCACCGAGATGGCGGGACCGGCGAGGATCAGCGCGCGGCGCGCGGTCGGGACGGCGAACAGCTCCTCCGTCTCGGCGTCCGGCTGGAGCCGGGGCACGGTGAACTCGGCGACGCCCTCCCCCACCGGCAGCTCCATCCTGGTGGGCAGCACGGGACGCTGGCCGCTGTTGCGCACGGTCAGCCGGCCGTATGCGCGCTCGCCGGCGACGACGCGGCGCGGGGTGAGCTCGACGCCGACGGCGTACGTCGAGCGGCCGATGACGAAGCCGATCGCGATCAGGAACGCGGCCAGCAGGGTGACGCCGAGGAAGGCGAACTCCGCCCAGCCCGGCCAGAACGCGAGGACGAGCGAGACGGCGGCGGCGCCGAGCACGATCCAGCCGAGCGCGCTAACCGTCGCGGTCACCGGCGTGACCCGCGCACCGATCGCCCGGAACGCGGGCGCGACGCGCCCGGCGAGCCGGCCGGCGGTCCCGGCCAGCTGGGCGCGCGCAATCCTGGCCTGCTCCCTGCCGCGGCGCACGGGGGTCGCCGCCCGGCGTCCCGAGCGCGCGGGCGGCCCCTGTGCGGGCGAGGACTCCGCGCTCATGCTGCGCGGTACGCGGGCGGGGTCGCCGCGGCGACGGAGCGGTCGACGATGTCGGCCGCGGTCACGCCCGCGAACTCGGACTCCGGGTCGACGATGACGCGGTGGGCGAGCACCGGCTGCGCCAGCTCGCGGATGTCGTCCGGGGTGACGTAGGTGCGCCCGGCGGCGATCGCCCAGGTCTTCGCCGCGCGCGCGAGGGCCAGGGCGCCGCGGATGCTGACGCCGAGCGCGGAGTCCTTGTCGTCGCGGGTGGCGCTGACGATCTCGCTCAGGTACCCCATCACGGACGCGTCGGTGTGCACCTCGGAGGCGAGCTGCGCGAGCGTCGTCACGGAGTCGGCCGCGATGATCGGCCGCACCGAGGAGGCGCGGGCGCGGTTGGAGGAGTCGAGCAGCAGATCCACGGTCGTCGCGTGGTCGGGGTAGCCGAGCGAGGTCTTGATCAGGAAGCGGTCCAGCTGCGCCTCGGGCAGCGAGTAGGTGCCCGCCTGCTCCACCGGGTTCTGCGTCGCGATCACGAGGAACGGCGCCCCGACGGGATGGCCGACGCCGTCCACCGTCACGACTCCCTCCTCCATCACCTCCAGCAGCGCGGACTGGGTCTTCGGGCTCGCCCGGTTGATCTCGTCCGCGAGCACGACGGAGGCGAAGATCGGGCCCGGGTGGAACTCGAAGCGGCCGCTGGACTGGTCGTAGATGGTGACGCCGGTCACGTCCGACGGCAGCAGGTCCGGGGTGAACTGGATGCGCGACTGCGTGCCCTCGACCGTGTTGGCGAGCGCCTTGGCCAGCACCGTCTTCCCGGTGCCAGGCACATCCTCCAGCAGCACGTGGCCGCCGGAGAGCATGGCCGTGACGACGAGCCGGATGCTGTGCTCCTTGCCGAGGATCGCCTTGTCGACGTTCGCGACGAGCTGCGCGAACGCGCCGGCGAACCAGTCCGCCTGTTCCTGGGTCACTGCCACGGTCGGGTGTCCTTACTCTTGGTCGGTCGGGGTCGGGTTCGGGGTGCGGGCGGGACGGCCGGGTCAGGGCGACCAGTCCTGCACGCTGGACTGCACGCCGTTCACGACGACGTACACGCCCGTGTAGCCGCAGTACGGGTGCATCCTGTCCGGCGCGCCCCGGTAGTGCGCGTACCCGTTGCCGTCCGTCGTGATGTCCGGCGCCCACAGCGTGCTGCCGTTGCAGTGCGCCTGCATCGCGAACGTGCGGTTCGCCGGGAAGTTGTGCAGCGTGACGTCGTAGGTGAACGAGTGCGCGTAACCGGGCACCTTGTCGCCCTGCGCCAGGTCGATGGACGGCTGCGGGTCCGGCTTCTTGGAGACCTGCCGGGAGCCGGAGGTGGCGTGCGGGCCCTCCTTGCCGCTGCCGTCGTTCGTCGCGTAGATCTCGAACGAGTAGGTGCCGACGCCCTGGTTGCCGACCCGCGCGCTCGTGCCGGACGTGGTCTGCCACGACCCGCCGCTGAGCTTGTAGTGGTAGGTGACGGAGCCGCCGCCGGTGCCGCCGGGGTTGCGCAGCGCGTCCCAGCTCATCGTCACCGTCGCCGGCGCGTACTGATCGGCGTCGATCGACAGGCCGGTCACGGTCGTCGGCGTTCCGTACGGCGTGACCGCCGCGCTCTCCGCGGAGACGGGACCCCAGCCGTCGGCGTTGTGCGCGCGCACCGCGAAGCGGTAGGAGGTGCCGTTGGTGAGGCCGCCGATCTCCACGCGGCCGACGCTGGACACCGTCACCGGGTTCGGGCCGCCGCTGACCTCGTACTGATCGATCGGCTTGCCGTTGTCGGCGGGGGCCGCGATCGTCACGCTCGCCTTCCCGTCGCTCGCCGACGGGTCGCTCGGCGCCGCCGGCTTGGCCGGGATGTCGTGGATGACGACCCGGTACTGGCCGACGGCCGCCGCCGTGCGCTTGGGATCCTTCGTCGCGTCCTGCACGTGGTACACGATGTTGACGGCGCCGATCGCGGCCCCCGAGGCCGCGCTCACCGTGATCGAGCTGGCGGTGTGCGTGACGGTGACGCCGGCGGGCGCGCTCTGCGCCCGCGCGTCCGTGATCGTCAGCGGCTTGCCGGGGAACGGATTCACCCACGCCGAGTCGGACGCCGCGTTGCTCAGCGTCCCGGAGTGCGCGCGCTGCAGCTCCGAGGTCTGCGGCGGGTTCTTCTGGGTGGCGACCGGCCGCGACGAGCTCACGACCTGCACGTTCACCGTGCCCGTGATGGTGTGCGTCCCCGAGCTGATCGTGACGGTGACGGCGGTCGACTCGCCCGCCTGCACGCCGAGCGGCGCGGACAGCGAGAGCGTGGATCCGCTGAGCGACGCCTGGATGTTCTTGTTCGACCAGGTCGGATTCGCGTAGCTGAGTTTGGCGAGGATCGCCGGGTTGGGGTGGAAGCTCGACGCGCGCAGGTCGACGGCGAGCGGTGCCTCTCCCGGCTCGATCTTCTCGCTGGGCGAGGTGAAGGTCGGCGGGACGTCCGACTGCTCAGGGTCGCCGACGGTGAGCGGGAGCACGAGCGTCGTGATCCGGTCGGCGGACTGGCCGGCGTCCCTGCCGTCGTTGACGGAGAAGGTGATCGCGGCCTGCCCGCGGTAGTCCTTCGCGGCGTGGAAGGCGAGCGTGCCGTCCCCGGCGAACGACGAGCTGCCGTCGCTGTGCGTCGCGGTCACCCCGGACGCGCCGGTGATCGTCACCTTCCGGCCGGACGGGACGGTGAGGATGTCGTCCAGCGACCACGTCTTCGAGCCGTTCATGGTGACGATCTGCTGCGGCAGGCCGTCCTTGATCCGCGGCGGAGCCGTCGCGTCGCCCTTCGGCGGCACCACGATGAACGCCTCCCCGCGCAGACCCGTCACCTCGTCGGTGACCGAGTAGGCGATCGCGATGCGCTTGTCCTTCGGGTGCACGGTGACGACGCCGTTGTCCGCGACCTCGGCGGCCGACGCGTTCGGTCCGCTCACCGCGACCTTCAGGTCGCCGACCAGACCGGACGGGTTCACGGCGCCGTCGAGCGCCTTCACCTTCACGCTGGTCTTGTTCGACACGGCCTCCGGCTCGAGGACGTGGTCGAGGGCGGACGGCGGGACGTCCTTCGCGTTCTTGGTCACCGTCAGCTGGATGAACGCGCTCGCGACACCGCCCTGGCCGTTGCTGATCTGGTACCGGACGACGTAGGCGCCCTCGCGCTGCGGCGCGGCGACGAGGACGATCTTGCCGTGCACGGAGGCCTTCAGCCCCTCGTCCACCTGCAGCAGCTTCTTGCGGAGCGCAATGGTGTAGCCGTTCGGGTCCGAGTCGTTGTCGAGCACCGGGACGGCGATGCTGCGGCCGGGCTTCACCTGCACCGGGTCGTTGACGGCGATCGGAGGACGCACCTGGCTCGGCCGCGGGATGACGCCGATCGTCACGGTGCCGGTGGCCGTCTTGCCGTAGGTGTCCTTGACCGAATAGGTGAAGGTGTCCGTGCCGGCGGAGTCCGCGTACGCCTCGTAGGTGAACGACGTGCTGTTCGTCGACGAGACGCGGCCGAGCGTCGGCTGGGTGGCGACGCCGTTCAGGACGACAGAGTCGCCGTCCGGGTCGATCCCGTCCAGCGGAACGTCGACGGGCACGGCGGAGCCGGCGAACGCGCGCACGGTGAGCGGTTGCGGCTGCGGCGCGCGGTCGGCGCCCTTGTCCGGCGCCGTCACGACGAAGGTCACGGTCGCCTGCGCCTTCTGCCCGTACTTGTCGGTGATGCCGTAGACGACGCTGTACTGGCCGGGAGCGGACGGCGCCTGGTAGCGCACGGTCTTGCCGCTCACGAACGCGGTGGCGCCGGAGCCGGCGGAGGCGGTGTCGCGCAGCTGCGGGTCGAGGGAGAACGGCGCGTTGTCCGGCGACGAGTCGTTGTCGAGGACGGCCGCGGTGACGACGTCGCTCGCGCGCACCGTCACGGTGTCGTCGACGGCCACCGGCGGCTGGTGGACGACGAGCGGCGGCACCGGGACGACGGTGATGCCCGCCGTCGCCTCGTGGATGCCGTCGGAGACGGTGTAGCGCAGCTGGACCTGGCTGGTCAGCACGGTGGGCGCGGTGATCTTCACGACGGCGTTGTCGAGCACCTCGACATCGAGGTCGTCGGCTCCGGCGCCCGGCTCGACGGCGCGCACGACGAGCACCCGGCCGGACGGCGAGACGTCGTTCTCCAGGACCGCGACCGAGGTCGGCTCCCCCGGCCGCACGTAGGCGCGGTCGGTGACTGCGACCGGCGGCGCGTCCGTGGTGCCCTGCTGTGCGATGTCGAAGCGCACCAGTCCCGTCGTCGTCTTGGGGCCGGCGCCGAGGGTGTAGACGGCGTAGTACTCGCCGGCCGTGCTGGTCTTCAGCGTGATGGTGTTCTTGCGCGGGTCCGCGGTGAGCTGGGCGGCGCCCGGCCCCTCCAGCGACGCGCCGACCAGCGTGAGCGGCTCGCCGGATGGCGACTGGTCGTTGTCCAGCGGGTGCACGACGACGGCACGGCCGGTGAAGCCGTCCCCGAAGTCCGGGACGGCGACCGGGTCGAGCGAGCCGGACGGCTTGACGGTGACGATCAGGCTTCCGGTGGCGGACTTGCGGCCGTCGGAGACCGTGACCCTGACCTCCTTCGAGCCGGCCTGACCGGTCTTGCTGGTGAAGGTGACATCGCCGTCCGGCTTGAACTGCACGGCGTCGTCGGTCGTTGCCGTCGCCGTGACGAGCGACAGGTCGTCGCCGTCGGGGTCCAGCCAGTCGTTCAGGACGTTGTAGACGACGGACTGCCCCACCTCGGTCTGCGCGGTGCTCGGCCGGGTCGGGGCGGGCGGGTCGTTCTGCGCCGGCTGGCGCAGCGTGGCGTCGACCTGCGCAGACGACCTCCCGCCGCGGCCGTCGTCGATGGAGTAGCGGAAGCTGATCGTTCCGCTCAGGCCGGCCTTCGGCGTGAACTGGACGGCGCGGCCGCCCTCGACGAGCGTCAGCTGCCCCTGGTCGGCGGGGATGGCGGAGACGTCGGTGATGCTCAGCACGTCCCCGTCCGGATCCGTGTCGTTGGCGAGCACGTGCAGCACGGTCGACCGGCCGGGCCGGACTCCGAAGCTGTCGTTCACCGCGGTCGGCGGCCGGTTCACGTCGGTGCGCTGGGCGAGCGTGTCGGCAAACGACTGGACCACCGGCTTCTCCTCGCCGGTGTCGCCCTCGACCGTCGTCTCGTTCGGCTTCAGCTGTGCCCAGTTCTGCACGAGCCGCATGGTCGAGGAGACCACCCAGGCGTTGCCGTCGCGCAGGTTGTTGAGCGCGATCACGCCGTGATTCACCCGGAACTCGAGGTCGTCGCCCGCGACCGGCTGGTCGATGTCCTGCGCGATCGGCTTCGCGCCGTCGCAGGCGTACAGGTAGCGTCCGGAGGCGGCCCACGCGCCGTAGGCGCACGTCCCGAGCCGGACCGGTGCGGACACCTGCTCCGGGTCCTTCGTCGCCTCGCCGCCCGCGGCGGTCGCGACGGGCTTCCCGCCGCCGAGGGGGACGGACAGCAGGGAGGAGCCCGTCGCCACCAGCGCGTCCTGCGCCTCGGGGCCGGGCTGCTGCAGCCGGAGCCCCTTCGCGGGGAGGTCGATGGTCTTCCCGGCACCGGTCACGATGCGGTTCGCCTGGGTGTCGAGCAGCACGGCCGTGTCGCCGACCGTCGAGAGCTGGAAGGCGCCGGGCACGGGGAACGACGCCGTGGTCGCCGAGGCGCCCGCGTGCTCCACCGTGACCAGCTTCTTGCCCCTGGGCGCCGCGACGAAGGTGCGGCCGCTCTTGGCGACGGCGAGCTCGGCGCCGGCGCCGACCTTCGCGACCGGCTTGGTCTTGGTCTTGTCGAAGTCGAGCCGGCCCGTCGCGTCGAGCACCCACAGCGCCCCGTCCGGGGAGAGCACGGACAGCGTGCTCCCGCCGTAGCCGACCTGCGACCCCTCCGGCACCTGGATGCGGCCGCCGAGCGAGACGAACGCCGGGTCGATCCGGTCGACGGTCCCGTGCGGCAGATCGGTCAGGAAATAGGACTGGCCGTCCTGCAGCACGTCGAGATCGGCGGACGATCCGGTGACCGCGGCGTCCAGCTCGTCGATCTGGTGGTTGAGCCGGCCGCCGAGCAGCCGCTCACCGTTGGTGACCCAGACGTCCCGCGTGTCCAGCTCGACCGCGTTGACCGGGAATCCCTTGTGCAGCACGGCGATCGTCAGGGGGACGCCGGCGACGACGGCGATCGCGGTTGCGATGGCGAGCGTCTTGCGCTCACGGAACCACGTGCTCAACGATGCCAAGACTCTGCTATCCCCCGGGTGCGGAAACGGCTCCTACGCTAACACGACCCCCGAACGGGAGCAGAATGGGGAGGACTCCCCATGCTCGGCGTCGACGCGCCCGGATCAGTCCCCGCCAGAATCCGCCGGGCCAGCGGATTCGTCAAGGGCGGCGTCCAGAAGCGGCAAGTCCTCGATTCCGACCAGCCTGGTCGTCACGGCGTACTCCACGAGCCGCGCGCGCCGGTTCGTCGCGAGCTTCCCGCGGCCCCCGCGCAGGCCGGCGACACCGAGCTTGTCGAGCTTGTCGCAGACGTTGTCGAGCTTGCGGTTGAAGGTCGTCATGCTCCAGCCGAGCCGCTGCGCCGCCTCCGCCGAGCTCGGGATGGTGCCCCGGCCCGGCACGGTCTGGGTGAGCACGCCCTCGGCCAGCGCGAGAATCAGCTGCCGCTGGCTGGTGGTGAGGGTGACCGGCAGGACCGTCGTCGACCCTCCCGAGCCCTCGACGATGACGGACGTGTTGAAGTAGTCCGCATCGCTCGAGATCGTGAAGTCGTAGGTCGTCGCGCCGGCGCTGAACATCACGTGCAGCGTCTGGAACACGATCGGCAGCTTCGCGCCGGGGGCGAGCCACGCCTGCATGGTGCCGGAGGCGTCGGTGACCGTCGCGGTCAGCAGCGTCCCGACGTTGTTCAGCCACCACATCCCGAAGTCGTCGGTGATCGTGAGGAAGCGGCGGTGCAGGTACGGGTTGTCGTCGAGCGACAGGTCCGCCTCCCTGCCGATGCCGAACTCGGCGCCGGCGGCGACGGTGTACTCCTCGCCGCAGAACTCGACCGTCAGCGGCTTCACGACGCGCACGCCTTCAGCGGCTCCGAGGTGCGCCCGGAGCGGATGGTGGTGACGTCGATGCAGACCGGCGCGCCCGGCGCGAGCCCGGAGACGGTGACCTGCGGCCGGGTCGTGACCGCGGGAGCGTCCGTCGTGCCCTCGCGCACCCAGCTGTACTGGTCGCCCTCCTTCGGCGACGCCGTCTTCCAGACGATGGTGGCCGAGGTGCCGTCTGCGCTGCGCTTCGCGGAGACGAGCACGGGAGCGGGCACGACAGTGACGGCGATCGTACCGTCGCCTCCCCCGCCCTGCCGCGGGGCGTCCGGCGACTGCGGCGAGAGCGCGCCGGCGACGACGGCCGCGCCGACGCCGAGGACGACGACCGCCGCGGCGCCCGCGGCGATCCAGGCGGTCAGCCGGCGGCGCTGCGGGGAGGACGCCGGCCGCTGCTCGTCCGGTGCCGCCTCGGCCGCTGCGGCGTCGACGGGCGCGGGCGAGCGGAGCACCGTGTGCTCGACCGGCGCGTCCTGCGGATGCGGCGGGACGGGCACGACGCCGCGGATGCGGGTCGGCTCCTCCGAGCCCGCCGCGGGAGCCCGGCCGTCGCCGTCGGTCGCTGTCTCCGGCTCCCGTCGCGCCGGATCCGGACGCGCCGGCTCCGGCTGGGCGACGATCGTCGAGACCGACCGGGCGCGGGTGGCGTCGGCGGCGTCCTGCGGCTCGGCGGCGGCGCTCCGGTCCTCGGCGATGTGCAGGTTCGGCACGTCGATGCTCGTCGGAGCGAGTCCCAGGTCCAGCTCGACGCGCTGCAGGGCCCTGGCGAACTCGACGGCGGAGCCGTAGCGGTCCTCGCGGCGGACGGCCATGCCCTTGCGCAGCGCCGCGGTGAGCGACGGCGGCAGGTCGGGACGGTCGAGCGGGGTGATCATCCCGCGTTCGATCCGGCCGATCAGGTCGAGCGTGCCGTTGGAACGCCCGGGGATCTCGAACGGTGTTCGCCCGGCGAGCAGCGTGTGCAGGGTCGCGGCGAGCGAGAAGATGTCGCTGCGGACGTCCGGCGCCGGATCGTCCGAGAACATCTCCGGCGGCGACCACGGGACGCTGAGGCCCACCGAGCGGCTGCCGCTGGTGGCGGTGTCGCCGCCCGCGTTGCGCAGCTCGGACAGCGTCGTCGTGTGCACGGGCAGCTCCTCCAGGGCGGAGGCGATGCCGAAGTCGGTCAGAGCCGGCCAGCCGAAAGCGTTCGTCAGCACGTTCGCCGGCTTGATGTCGCGGTGCAGGATGCCCGCCGCGTGTGCCGTCGCGACGGCGCTGGAGAGCCGGACGCCCGTGCGCAGGGCGTCCTCGACCGGGATGCGCTCGCGCTTCAGCCGGTCGGCGAGCGACGGGCCGGAGCAGTACTCCATGACCAGGTACGGACGGTCGTCGCCGGACACCCCGGCGTGGAAGATGGTGGCGATGAACGGGTGCGCGGACAGCCGCGCCATCACGTTCGCCTCGGTGACGAACCGGCTGCGGGCGGCCTCGTCGACGCTGTCGGTGAGCAAGACCTTGACCGCGACGCTGCGCTTGGGCAGCTCTTGCTCGTACAGGAAGACGTCGGAGAAGCCGCCGGAGCCGAGCAGCCGGATGAAGTGGAACCCGTCCAGCTCGGGTGGCGTCGCCGCCATCCTCCTCATGCGCCGGCCTCGACGGTCAGCGTCGCTCCGCTGCCCAGGTCGACGACGGTCCCGGCGACGACGGTGGTCGGCTCGCCGGCACGCAGCTTCTGCGGGTTCTTGCCCGGGAGCACGATCATGGTGCCGTTGCGCGAGTGCAGGTCGGTGACGACGACGCTGTCGCCCTCGACGGCGATGGCGACGTGCGAACGGGAGATGTCGTCCTCGGCGCCGGTCAGCGTCACCGGGCGCGCGCCGCGCAGCGCGGGGAAGGCGCCGGCGCTCGGCGCACGGCCGACGATCACGGGGGCCACGAGACCTTCTGTGCGCCCGTCCGAGAGCGCGAGCCGGTAGCTCAGGGGGGCGTCCGCCGGCTCGGCGGGTGCGGCCGGCCGGGCCGCGGGGCGCTGCGGCAGGTCGCCGCTGAACACCGTGAGGCCGTCGTGGTCGCCGACGGCGGACGGAGACGGGAAGGAGTCGGTGATGAACCCGGGCAGGTCGATGCGGCCGGGCCCGTCCTCCTCGACCGCGTCGGGACGGACCGCCGCCTCCTCGATGCCGCGCATCATCGTCGCGCCGAACAGGTGGTCGTAGCCGGGCGCCTCGGCCGGCTCGTCCGGCACGGACGAATCGGGGTCGGTCGGGTCGAGCTCGGACGCGTCGCGCTCGGACTGCTCGCGCTCCGGCGCCTCGGCGATCGTCGATTCCGGGATGCGCGTCGGCGCGTCGACGGCCGCCGGCTGCTCGCCGCCGACAGCGACCGGCTGCACGGAGACGATCACCTGGGTCGGCACGTCCGCGGGCGTCGGGTCCTCCGCCTCCAGCAGGACCGGCTCGGTGATCCGCGACCGGGTCGCGGGCTGCCGCTGCGGCTCGGTGGCGGTTTCCGCGCGCCAGGCGACGCCCGCGGCCCGCACGACCCCGTCGGCCAGCGGCAGGCCGGCGGCGACCGGCTCGCCGAGCGCGACGGAGGCCGCGCGCCCCAGCGGCGTCTCGACCCACGACGACACGGAGGAGGCGTGCACGTCCCGCTCGCCCTCCGGGTCGGCGACGCGCGCGCCGACGCTGCCGCGCACGGCGAGCAGCCCTCCGGCGCCGTCGGTCTCCAGCAGCCCGAAGGCCGGGGTCCTGCTCAGACCGTCCGCGACCAGCGCGTCCAGTGTCTCGGCGAAGCCGGCGCGCACGGCGCGGTGGTACCGCACCAGGGCCTCGCGGTCCGTCGACGCGACGAGCAGCGCCCGTCCGGCGGCGGCGACAACCGCCCACTCCCCGGCTGTCGCCTGCTGCACCTCGAACACGTGCGGACTACTCCCTCGGCTGCGTGTCGTCGAACGCCCGGCCGGTCGGCCTGTCGAGCGTGTCGGCAGGAGTCCGGGCGTCATCCCCGGTCTCCGATTCAACCACGATCACGGTGACGTTGTCGTGCCCGCCCGCCTCGACGGCCGCCTCGACCAGCGTTGCCGCGGGATCGTCCGGGTGCTCGGCGAGGATCGCGCCGATCCGCTCGTCGCTCAGCTCCCTGGTGAGCCCGTCCGAGCAGACCAGGAACACCTGACGGCCGGCGACCGGGACGAACGAGCTGTCGGTGTCGACGAAGTCCTCCGCGCCGAGCGCGCGCGTGATCACGTTGCGCTCCGGGTGCACGGCCGCCTGCTCCGCGGTGATGAGTCCGGCGTCCACCAGCTCCTGCACGGCGGAGTGGTCGACGGTCAGCTGCCGGAGGTCGCGGCCGTTCCACTCGTAGACGCGGGAGTCGCCGACGTTGACGACCATCCACTCCTCGCTCGCGCGCTCCGGGACGCGGACGCGGACCACGCCGGTCAGCGTGGTCCCGGCGACGGCGGCCCCCGACTCGTCGGCGCTGGAGAGCGCGCGCACGGCCGCGTTGGCCTCGTCGACCGCCGCGATCACCTCGTCCGGCGTCGGGACCGTGCCGGACACCAGCGTGCGCGCCAGGCTCTCGACAGCGGTGCGGCTCGCCAGGTCGCCCCTCGCGTGCCCGCCCATGCCGTCCGCGACGACGAAGACCGGGTCCTGCGCCAGCATGCTGTCCTCGTTGACGTGCCTCACCGCACCGGTGTCGCTGCGGCTGGTCACGCCGACGAGAGATGTCATGTGCTGGGGTCCTCCGGGGTGTGCTGCCGGGGGCGTTCCGCGTCAGGGCCGGTCGATCCGGTCCCCGCCGCAGCGCCGCCATCGTCGTCGCTGCCGTCGCCGTGGATGGCCTCGGCGACGGTGGTTCCGCTGAGACGCAGCTTCACCAGACTTGCAATGGTAGCGACAACCATGGAGCCGATGATGACGGCGAGCGACGTCCAGGTGTCGATGTCCGGCGCCCACTCGATGTGCTGGCCGCCGTTGATGAACGGCAGCTCGTTCTCGTGCATCGCGTGGAAGACGAGCTTGACGCCGATGAACGCCAGGATGAACGCGATGCCGTACTTGAGGTACACCAGCTTGTCGAGCAGGTGGCCGAGCAGGAAGTACAGCTGCCGCAGCCCCATCAGCGCGAACACGTTCGCGGTGAAGACGATGAACGGGCTCTGCGTGATGCCGAAGATGGCCGGGATGGAGTCGAGCGCGAACAGCAGGTCGGTGGTGCCGAGCGCCAGGAAGACGATGATCAGCGGGGTGAACATCCTGCGCCCGTTCACGGTGGTGCGCAGCTTGTTGCCCTCGTACTGGTCGGACACCTTCAGGCGCTTGCGGGTGAACCGGACGAACCAGCTGTCCTTCTCGCCCTCCTCGTCGTGGTCGCCGAAGGCCTGGTTGAAGGCCGTCCAGAGCAGGAACGCTCCGAACAGGTAGAAGATCCAGCTGAAGCTCGCGATCAGGCTCGCGCCGAGCAGGATGAAGACGCCGCGGAACACCAGCGCCAGGATGATGCCCACCATGAGCACCTCCTGCTGGTACTTCCTCGGCACCGCGAACCTGCCCATGATGATCACGAAGACGAACAGGTTGTCGATGCTCAGGCTGTACTCGGTCAGCCAGCCGGCGAGGAACTGACCGGCGTGCTCGGCGTCGCCGATCAGCAGCATCAGCAGCGCGAACACCAGCGCGAGGGCGACGTAGAACGACACCCACAGCGCCGATTCCTTGGGGCTCGGGATGTGCGGCCGCTTGTAGACGTAGAGCAGGTCGAACGCGAGTACGAGCAGCAACACGACGAAGCTGCCGATCTCGAACCAGGCGGGGAGAGCGAGTTCCATGCGATGGAGCCTTTCGGAGGGTCGGTGAACGGACCCGAAAGTCTCTCCCGCGCCGTCGGCGCCGCTGTGCCCGGGCCCGATGGACCGTGATGACGTGCACAGCGCGGGCCCGTGTCGGGCCCTCCGGGATACTCCCCTTCGCGAGGGGCCAGTCTACCGGACGGCGCGGGGTATCGTCGCCGTGTGCGCAGGGAGCCCTTCGACAGTTCGGCGATCGTCTCGGCCGGCTACGACCCCGGCACGAGCACGCTCGAGGTGGAGTTCACCTCCGGCGGCGTCTACTGCTACCGCCTGGTGCCCGGCCGGGTCTGGCGGGAGCTGCGCGCCGCGCCGTCGCCGGGGCGCTACTTCGCCGAGCGGATCAGGGACGTCTACCCGGAGGAGTGGCTTCCGCACGCGACATGACGGGGGCGTCCCGGCGCCCTAGCGCTCCCCCGCCGCGCGCACGAGCGTGCGGACCGCCTGGAGCAGCCAGGCGGCGTACGCCTCCTGACTCCAGCCGGTCTCGCCGACCAGCTGCTGCTGGCCCTCGGGCGACATCACGAACGAGAGCGCATCGGCGAGCCGGCGGCGCCCGGCCGCGTCGAGCCCGGCCGCGCCCGGCATCCCGCGCTCGGCGAGCAGGTCGACCAGCCGGCCGTAGTCGGCGTGCCTGCGCTCCAGGAGGCCGGCGAGGGCCGCCCCGACCTCGGCGTCATCCCGCGCCGCGGCGGTGAATGTGGCCCAGAGCCCGCTGGTGCGGGCGTTCGCCGTCGCGATCAGCGGAACCAGCGCGGCCAGCTGCTCCTCCGGATCGGCCAGGGCGGCGATGGCGGCGATCTCGGGTCGCTCGGTCAGCGACGCCTCCCCCGCCTCGCCGCCGAAGGCGAGCTCGAAGGAGGCGAGCAGCAGCGCCCGCTTCGGGCCGTGCACCTTGACGCTCTCGACCGACACCCCGGCGGAGGCCGCGATGTCGGCGAGGGACGCGCTTGCGTAGCCGCGCGCGGAGAACACCTCGGCGGCGGCCTCGAGGATGCGGCGCCGGGTCTGCTGAGCCTGCTCCTGGCGCAGCGACGACCGGTAGGGACGGGTGGCGGCCACTATTGACTACCTTTCGCGTGTAGTGAATACTGTTAACGTTTATTCGACTCTACCCGAAAGAAGTCCGACCATGACCAGCCCCCTCCGCATCCTCGTCTGCAGCACGCCCGTCCACGGGCACGTCACTCCGCTGCTGGCGGTCAGCAGCGCGCTCGTGGAGCGCGGCCACGACGTGCACTTCCTCACCGGAGCCCGCTACCTCGCCCGGGCCGCCGCCACCGGCGCGCACCCGCTGCCGCTCCCCGCGGAGGCGGACTACGACGACACCGACGTGGACGCCGCCTTCCCCGGCCGCGTCGGCCTGACCGGACCCGCGGGGATCCGTTACGACATGACGGAGATCTTCCTGCGCCCCGCGCGCGCCCAGCTCGCGGCGGTGGACGCCGCCGTGCGCGACCTCGGCATCGACGTCGTGCTCGCCGAGAGCCTGTTCCTCGGCGCCGCCTTCCTGAGCTCCCGGCCGCGCGCGGGCCGGCCCGCCGTCGTCAACCTCGGCATCGTCCCGCTCGGGGTGAAGAGCAGGGACACCGCGCCGTTCGGCCTCGGCATCCCGCCCCGGCCCGGCGCGCTCGGCCGGATGCGCAACGCCGCACTGACCGTGGTGGCGGAGCGGGGCGTGTTCGCGCCGGTGCAGCGCGCCGCCCGCCGGGTCGGCGAGGCGGCGGGGACGGGCCTGGACGGATTCGTCCTGGACTGGCCGTCGCACGCGGACGCGGTCGTGCAGTTCACGGTGCCCGCGTTCGAATACCCGAGGACGGACGTGCGCGTCCCTCTGCACTTCGTCGGGCCGGTCTCGCGCACCCAGGCCTCCGACGCACCGCTCCCGGCGTGGTGGGGCGACCTGGACGACGGCCGCCCGGTCGTCCACGTCACGCAGGGCACCGTGGCGAACCGCGACTTCGGCGAGCTGGTGCTGCCGACCATCCACGCGCTCGCCGGCGAGGACGTCTGGGTGGTCGCGAGCACCGGCGGCCGGTCGGTGGACGCGCTCGGCGCCGGCGGCCTCCCGGCCAACGCGCGCGTGGCCCCCTACCTGCCGTACGACCGGCTGCTCCCGCGCACCTCGGCCTACGTCACGAACGGCGGCTACGGCGGAATCCACTACGCGATGGAGCACGGCGTGCCGATCGTGGTGGCAGGCACGACCGAGGACAAGACCGAGGTCTCGGCCCGCGTCGCCTGGTCGGGCGTCGGCGTCTCGCTGCGCACGAACCGCCCGCAGCCGGCCGCGATCGCCGCCGCGGTCCGCACGGTCCTCTCCACCCCTTCCTACGCCGAGCGCTCCGCCGCGATCGGCGCCGACATCCGCTCCGCCTCCGGCCTGGACGGCCTCGAGCGCGCGGTCCGCGAGGCGGCCGGATCGGGCGTGGGCCTTCCCGGGACGGATGTGGATGCGCGAGCGGGGGCGGGACGTACCGAACGGGGGCGGTAGGGCGGTTAGTCGGTCCGTTCCGGGCGAGCTGCCAGTCCGAACCCTTCTCGTGCGTCGTCCGGGCGCTACGCCGGAGCCAGCGCCGCCACGCGTCACGTCGACGGCGGGCTGGAACTCGCCCGCAGCCCGGGCTGGTCCGAGCCGTCAAGCGCTCTGCAGGCGACCGGTCGGCGCGCTCGAGAGCGATTGATCTTCTGTTGTCATTTGACTATATTTGTTCAATGCAGTTGAGTGTGTCCGAATACGCCCAGGCTCGTGGGATCTCTCGGCAGCGCGCGCTCGCCCTCATCAGCTCAGGGCAGATCAAGGCGAAGCGCATCGGCCGTTCGTGGGCGATCGACCAGCGGGAGGTCAATCACCGGCCGGCGATCAGCCGCCCGCTGAGCCCGAAGATGGCCCGCCTGGTGATCGGAGCGATGTCCAACGAAGAGCTCGAGCTCGATGCACAGGAGCGCCACTTCCTCGATCGCTACATCGAACGCCTGCGAAGCGAAGCCTCACCCCTGAGCCTGCTGCACTCGTGGTTACGTTCTCGGCAGCTCCGTGTGGTTGCCGTAGCAGCCAATCCTGCCGACATTGCTGAAATCTCCTCCGACGTGAGAGTCGTCGCGTCGGGCATCAGCGACGAGCGGGCCGGCATCTCCTCAGCTCGCGAATTCGAGGGATACGTCGCGGCCTCCGCGCTCGACGACTTCCTTCGCGACAACCTCCTTCTCGATTCCGACGCACCCAACATCCGCCTCCACGTGGTCGAGCACCTTCCCGCTGCGCCAATCCCCCTCGGGTTCGTCATCGCGGATCTCATCGATTGGAACCGTCCACGCGAAGATGGCCGTGCCCTCGAGCTGATGGAGGGTGTCCAATGGCAGCGCTAGAACTACCGGCTATGACTCCGCGCCAGCAAGCATCGTGGCGCGGGATCATCGCTGTGGCGCGTCGCCTCCCCAGTGGGTGGTGCTTGGTCGGTGGCCAGATGGTCCAACTTTGGTGTTGGGAACGCGAGGTGGAGCCGGTACGCCCCACCGACGACGGTGACGCCGTGCTCGACATCCGGGCGCATCCGGACATCATGATCCAGTTCACTCAGGCGCTCGTCGACTCGGGCTTCGAACCCGACGGCCAAGATTGGCAGGGTCATCAGCATCGCTGGGTGAACCAGGACCACGGCCAGATCGACATCCTGCTCCCTGAAGGCATTGGCGAGAGGGCCAAGCGAGTCGGCGTTCGCGGCGGCACAACCCTGGAGACTCCCGGCGCGCAGAACGTACTCCACCGCGCCGAGCCACTCGAAGTCTCGCTGCAGGGTGTCGCCGCGACGATCTTCCGTCCGACCCTCCAAGGAGCACTGATCGCCAAGGCGTATGCGTATGGCCTCGTCACTGACCCGTTGCGTCAGCGGCATCTCCAGGATTTCGCCGTTCTTTCCTCGATGATCCGAATTTCCGATCGCGTCGGAGACGGACTTCTACGCAAGGA
Organism: Leifsonia sp.; assembly: GCF_051955155.1. Taxonomy (NCBI): domain Bacteria; kingdom Bacillati; phylum Actinomycetota; class Actinomycetes; order Micrococcales; family Microbacteriaceae; genus Leifsonia; species Leifsonia sp. The sequence continues at coordinate 18,498 of NZ_JBQCGZ010000165.1, read as the reverse complement.
GCGCAACAAGCTCTTCATGGCGTACTCCGCCGCAATCGAGGACCCGCTTGCGGCGAGCGTCGACGACACAAGTGGCCTGCGACGGCTGGCCGCAGCGGCCTCTTTCAACCCTCAGAGTTAGATACAAGCCCCCGCAAGCAGGAGAACCAGATTCTCATCGGTGACCAGTTCATCCTTCGGAGTGATGAGCAGCGGATGCTCGGCCATGCCCCGGCCAGCTCACCCTCGATGTCGACGCCGACCTCTTCGAAGATGCCTGTACGCCGTTGCCATCGCACGGGATGACCCTGGTATGAAATCGAACGTTGCCAAAGTGTTGCCACGGCGCCGGCTTTTCGTCATCCGTTGACAAGTACGAAAAAAGCCCGCTTCCCTTGTAAATCAAGGGAAGCGGGCGATGGTGACCCCAGCGGGATTTGAACCCGCGTTACCGCCGTGAGAGGGCGACGTCCTAGGCCGCTAGACGATGGGGCCGTTTTGCAACTCAATGATCATGCCACAGGTGGCCTGTCCGGACCAAAACGAGGCGGCCATCCCGGGAGTGTCGCGGCACATTCCCAGGTCAGGGGGCGAGCACGAGCAGGGCGCCCGGCGCGACGGTCAGCTCGACCGGCAGCGGGCCGATCCGCTCGCCGTCCGCGTACGCGACGACGCCCTCCGCCTCGATGCGCACCGAGCGCAGCGCTCGGAAGGACACCTCGGGCAGGTCGGCGTGCTCGCCGCGGAAGACCTTCGGGAACATCCGCAGGAAGCGCGGCCGGGACATCCTGGTGACCACGAACAGGTCGAGCCTGCCGTCGGCGAGGTCCGCGTGCGGGACGATGCGCATCCCTCCGCCGAGCGACCGGTTGTTCGCCACCGAGACCAGCATCGCGTCGGTGCGGATGGTCTCGCCGTCCGCGACGATCGTGTACGGACGCGGGTGCAAGGTCGCCAGCTCGAACAGCAGCGCGAAGATGTAGCGGCTCGGGCCCTTGGGACGCGTCATGTGGTTGGCGCGCTCGTTGACCGTCGCGTCGAAGCCGGCCGAGAGCACCGCGCCGAACCAGGTAGTCAGGCCGCCGTGCCGGATCAGGCCGGCGTCGATCCGGCGGGGCTCGGACTCGATCGCGCGCAGGAGCGTGTCGATGGCAGCCTCCGTGTCGCCGACCGGGATGCCGAGGCCGCCCGCGAGGTCGTTGCCGGTGGCGCTCGGAACGATCCCGAGCGGCACGTCCGTTCCCGCGACGATGTTGATGCCCAGGTTCGCCATCCCGTCGCCGCCGACCACCACCAGCGCGTCGGCGCCGTCCTCGACGGCGCGGGCCGCCTCCCTGCGCAGCAGCTCGATGTTCGGAGCGTCGATGTCGACCACCGTGTGCCCGGCGACCCGCAGCCGCTCGACGACGCGCGGCCCCACCTCGCGGCGGCGCCCGAACGAGGCCATCGGATTGACGGCGACGACGATGGTGCGCGACGGCGACGGCGGGGTGGATGCTTCTGACACAGTGCTGACGACTATGACACATCGCGTCCCGCTAGCCCGCCCGCTCCCCGGCGCAGTGTCGGACCGGGTACCCGTACGGGTATTCACCCGCGCCCGCCGTCCGGCTTCGATGGGAGGGTCCGCGACGGAGGTCCCGTCACGGGACGCGGGGGCGCATGGGAGAGGATTACCGATATGAGACTGACCAAGTTCGAACACGCCGCCCTGCTCCTCGAGGACTCCGGGAAGAAGCTGTTCGTCGACCCGGGCAACTTCACCTCCCCGCTGACCGACACCGGCAACACCGTCGCCGTCGTGATCACCCACGAGCACGCCGACCACTGGACCCCCGAGCAGCTCAAGCGCATCCTCGACCTGAACGGCGAGGTGCCGATCTACGCCCCGGAGGGCGTCGCCACCGCCGCCACCGACTTCGACATCACGGTCGTGCACGCCGGTGACACCGTCGAAGCCGGCCCCTTCACGCTCCGCTTCTTCGGCGGAAAGCACGCGGTCATCCACGAGAGCATCCCGGTCGTCGACAACCTCGGCGTGCTGATCGACGACCAGCTCTACTACGCGGGCGACTCGTTCGTCGTCCCCGAGGGCGTCGAGGTCGACGTCCTCGCCGCCCCCGCCGGCGCACCCTGGATGAAGATGGCCGAGACGATGGACTACGTGCTCGCGGTGAAGCCGAAGCGCAGCTTCGCCACCCACGAGATGGTGCTGTCGCGTGCGGGCAAGGACCTCGCGGGCTCGCGCATCCAGTGGGCGACGGAGCAGAACGGCGGAGAGTACCTGGCGCTCGAGCCCGGCGATTCGATCGACCTGTGACGACCGGCCGGGCGGTGGACGGGCGGCCCGCGGTCGTCTGGTTCCGCGACGACCTGCGGATGGCCGACAACCCGGCCCTGCGCGCGGCCGCCGACTCCGGCCGGCCGGTGCTCTGCGTGTACGTCTGGGACGACCGGTCCCCCGGTCTCCGGCCGCCCGGCGGCGCCGCCCGGTGGTGGCTGCACCACAGTCTGGCGTCGCTCGACGCCGACCTGCGCGACGCCGGTGCGGCGCTGCTGATCCGCAGCGGCCCGGCGGAGCGCGTCGTCGGCGAGCTGCTCGCGGAGGTCGACGCCGCCGCCGTCTTCTGGAACCGCCGGTACGGCGGCGCCGAGCGACGCATCGACGAGGCGGTCAAGTCCGCTGCACGGGCGGCCGGGATCGAGGCGACGAGCTTCGCCGCCTCCCTGCTGCACGAGCCGTGGACGATCCGCACCGGAGCCGGGACGGCGTTCTCGGTCTACACGCCGTTCTGGCGCGCCTGCCTGGCAGCGCCGGAACCCCGGCGACCGCTGCCGAGGCCGCGCGAGCTGTCTCCCGCCGCCCGGCCGGGCGGCCGGCAGCTGGACGAGCTCGGCCTGCTGCCGACGCATCCCGACTGGGCGGACGGCCTGCGCGAGACCTGGACGCCGGGCGAGGCCCAGGCACACCAGGACCTCGCCGCGTTCCTCGACCAGAACGTCGCCGACTACCGGCGCGACAGGGACCTGCCGGGGATCGCCGCGACCTCGCGCCTCTCGCCCCGGCTGCGCTGGGGCGAGCTCAGCCCGCATCAGGTCTGGCACGCCACCGCCCGGGCGCGCGCGGACGTGCCGGGCTACGGGCCAGCGACCTTCCTCTCCGAGCTCGGCTGGCGCGAGTTCGCGTATCACACGCTGTTCGAGCATCCCGACCTGGCGACCGTCAACATCCATCGCGAATACGACTCCTTTCCGTGGCCCCGCCTGCATCCGGCATCGTTGCGGGCCTGGCAGCAGGGTCGCACGGGCATCCCGCTGGTGGACGCCGGAATGCGGGAACTGTGGAGAACCGGATCCATGCACAACCGGGTGCGGATGGTGACGGCGTCGTTCCTGGTCAAGAACCTGCTCATCGACTGGCGCAAGGGCGAGGAGTGGTTCTGGGACACGCTGGTGGACGCCGACCCGGCGAGCAACCCCTTCAACTGGCAGTGGATCGCGGGGTCCGGCGCCGACGCCGCTCCGTATTTCCGGGTGTTCAATCCCGAGCTGCAGCGCACGAAGTTCGATCCGCACGGCGACTACGTGCGGCGCTGGACGCCGGAGTGGGACACCGACGACTACCCGGAGCCCATCGTCGACCTGGCGGAGACCCGGCGCGCCGCGCTCGCGGCGTACGACACGGTCAAGCGGTCACGCTGAACCGCGCTCAGCGCGCGTGGTCGGCCAGGATCTGGTCGACGTCGATGCGCTGCAGCAGCGCGGGCCAATCGATGGCCCGCGCCTCGTCCGCGCGGTCTTCGTCCGCGAGCACGCGGCCGCTGCGCTCGACGATGATGCCGGAGGGCAGCATCCTGTTCAGCTCGGCGAGGATCGCGTCGTCCACGGCCTCGGTGTCGAAGTCGGCGCCGACGCGGGCGTAATAGTCGCCGGAGAGCGTGTAGGAGACGATCCCGGTTTCGATGCGGCTCATGGGCCGCATCGTAGCCCGCCGAGTGCGAGGGCCGTCAAGGCCCTGCGCTCCGGTCGGTCGACGCGCCGCACGCTCGGCGCGCGCGGAGTCGCAGCGTACAGTGCGCGGCATGAACGACCAGCACACCGACGACCCGCGCAGCGCCGACGACCTCGAAGAGGCCGTGGCCGACCTCGGCGAGACCGACGAGGACCGGCTGGAGACCGTCGCGGACCGCAACGACTCGCTCGAGGAGCGCCTGCCGGGCGACGAGAACCTGCCCCGCACCAAGGGGGCACCCGGCCAGGGGTAGGCCGCGGCGGCCCTCCCCCAGTTGGGACTGGGGCGACGCGCTGCAGCGTCCGTACGCTGGCGCGGTGGAGCAGACGAGACGGCGCGCGAGGCGCATGAGCGACCGGGTCGCCGGCGCCGCCGTGATGGAGCAGGTCGTCCGCCTCCACGATGCCGCCCCGCCGCGCTCGCCGCTGGCCCGCGCCCTGGGAGTGACCCCGCTGGACGACGCGGCGCAGCCGTGGTTCGCCGGCGCCGTCGGCGAGCGCAGGGTCGGCGAGCTGCTCGCCGCGCTGCCGGCCGGCTGGCGGGTGTTCCACGCCCTGCCCGTCGGCGCAGGCGAGGCGGACGTCGACCACCTGATCGTCGGCCCCGGCGGTGTCTTCGTCGTCAACACCAAGCACCACCGCGGCCAGCGGGTCTGGGTGGGCGAGCGTGCGCTCCTGGTCGCCGGCCAGAAGACGACGCACCTGCGCAACTCGGACCTGGAGGCGTCCCGCGTGCGCGGCGTGCTCGCGCGGGCCGGGGTCGTCGCGCCGGTGAGCGCCGTGGTCGCGCTGGTCGGCGTGCGGGAGCTGACGGTGCGCCAGCAGCCGCGCCGGGTCGCGGTGGTGCGGGCGGAGGGGCTGGTGCGCTGGCTGACGCGGCGGCCCGCCGTGCTGGACGCCGGTACCGTGGACGCGGTGGTGCGTCTCGTCGACGACCCGGCCACCTGGCGGCCTCTGGAGTCCGACGAGGACACGGCGGAGCGGTTCGCGCGCATCGAGCGCGAGGTGCGGGCCGCGCACCTCGTCCGCCTCGGCTGGTGCCTCGCGGCGGCGCTCGGCGTCCTCGCCGTCAGCCTCCCCTTCCTCCCGCACTGACACCGCTCGCGCGCGGCGAGCGGTCGCGAAACGCCGCCTGAGGAGCGCGCACGCGGCGTGTCGCGACCGATCGCGGCGCGACGCGACGCGACGCGCGAAACCCCTACGCGGGGGTCGCGGTGGTCCGCATGGTGAGGGCGAGCGCGCCCTCGGCCTCCGCGAGGTCCAGTGCGACGGCGATGCCGTCCAGCTCGGCGAGCGAGCGCAGGTGGGTGCCGCCGCACGGGATCTCGACGACGCCGTCCGGCAGGTCCGCGCGCCAGCGCCGCCGCTCCCCCAGGCCGTCGCCGTCGCGGACGATCGCAACCGGGACCTCGGCCCCGGCCGCGACCCAGGCCGCGAGCCGCGCGTTGGCGGCCGCCTGCACCTCGGCGATCCGGCCGGCGAGCTCCGCGGCGGCGAAGCCCTTCTTGCGCAGGCTCTTGCCGATCCGGTACTCGTCCACCGACCCGAACGGAAGGATGCGCGAGGAGGTGATCGCGAGCTGGTCGAAGTTCGGGTTCCCGCGCCCGTCGACCGCCACCTCCTTCGTCCACAGCCCGGCGAGCGCCTCGTTCAGCGCGAGCGAGGCCAGGTGGCAGGCGGTGTGGCCTGCCGAGAGCGCGTGCCGCTGGTCGGCGTCCACCGTGACCGTCACGGGCGTCCCCGGCTCGAGTCCGGTCGCGTCGTCCACGAGGTGGCAGACGACGAACGTCCAGCCCTCGGTCCCGGTGCGCACCGGGGCGTCGCCGACGTGCAGCACGGTCCCGTCGGTCGCGCCGACGACCGCATCCACGACCGGCCTGCTCGCGCCGTCGACGGCGATCGAACCGGTGTCGGCCGGCTGGTCCGGCCAGACCGGGTCGACCGGGTGGAAGGCGGTCCGGTCGAGGATCACGGCAGCCCTCCCGTCCGGCAACGGCTCGACGTGGACGACGGTTCCGGTGGAGACGACGTCGCCGTCGGGATAGCCGACGACGGTGTCCGTGCTGGGCAGGCTCATGCCCTCCAGCCTACGGGCGTCGCCGGCCGTCCCGGGCGGGCGGCCGCCACGGCGCCGCCGCCGCGTCAGTCCGCGGTGAGCGCGTCGACGTACGACGCGTGCTCGTCCATCCACGCCGACACGATCCGGTCGTAGTCCTTCGCGTCCGCCCCGCTGTTGAACATCGCGTTCTCGAGCGAGTAGAGCAGGTCGGACTTCAGCCGGAACTTCTTCACCCAGTCGGCGACCTCGGAGAACTTCGACGGGAAGTCCGAGCTGCCGATCGAGTGGATGGACTCCGCCGTCCCGAGCGTGTTCTTCGGGTCCTTCAGGTCCTTCAGGTCGAACTCGTCGTACGCCCAGTGCGGCCGCCACAGCGTCACCGCGATGTCGTCGCCCTTCTTCATGGCCGCGGTCAGCTCGGCGAGCATGGCCGGGGTGGAGGAGGTGACGAAGTCCAGCTTCCCGAGGCCGTACTGCGGGATGACCTTCTTCTGGGTCGCCTCGGTGAGGCCGGCGCCGGGCTCGATGCCGACCAGCCGGTTGCCGAAGTCGCCGGCGTGGGAGGCGAGCTGGTCCAGCGAGTCGATCGGCGCGTCCTTGTTCACGGCGATGGTGAGCTTGGCCTCGTCGTTCCAGGCGCCCAGATCGGTGAGGCTCTTGCCGTACTTCTTCATGTACTCGGCGTGCGTGGTCGGCAGCCAGCCGTCGAACGCGACGTCGTAGTCGCCGGTGCTGAGCCCGGCGAAGGCCGGGCCGGCGTCGGCGTACTCGAAGTCGACCGCGTAGCCCTCGCGCTCCAGAACGTGCTTCCACAGGTACGAGGCGGCCTCGCCCTCCGGCCAGCCGTTGAAGACGGCGACCTTCACGGTGCCCTTGTCGCCTCCCGCGGTGGACGCGGCGGTGACCGCGGTCCCGCCGATCACGACGAGCAGGCCGGCGCCGAGCACCGCGAGCGCGCGCTTCGGCATCCGCAGCCGGGCACGGCCGACGGCGGCGGTCAGCCGGTCCAGGATGATCGCCAGGATGACGACCGCGACGCCCGCCTCGAAGCCGAGGCCGACATCCACGCGGCTCAGCGCCTGGACGATGTCGCGGCCGAGCCCGCCGGCGCCGACCATTCCCGCGATGACGACCATCGAGAGCGAGAGCATGATGACCTGGTTGACGCCGGCCAGGATGGACGGCATCGCCAGCGGCAGCTGGATCTGGCGCAGGATGCGCCGCGGCGGCGACCCGAACGCGCGCCCGGCCTCGACCAGCTCCCTGTCGACGCCGCGGATGCCGAGCTCGGTGAGCCGGACGCCCGGCGCCATCGCGAACACGATCGTCGCCACCATGCCGGGCACGACGCCGACGCGGAACAGGATCAGCGCGGGGATCAGGTACACGAACGCGGGCATCGTCTGCATGAAGTCGAGCACCGGCCGGATGATCGCCGAGGCGGTCTTGGATCGCGCGGCGAGGATGCCGAGCGGAACGCTCAGCGCGATCGCGATCGCCGCGGAGACCAGCACGAGCGCGAGGGTGTCCATCGCGTTGTCCCACTGGTCGATGCCGGCGATGACCAGCAGGCCGACCACGGTTCCCGCGCCGAACAGCCAGCCGCGCAGCCAGACCGCCAGGATCGCGATGATGAGGATGACGCCCCAGAACGGCGGCGTCTGCAGCAGCCAGTCCATCCCGTCGTACAGGCCGGTGAACACCACCCGCACGACGTCGAAGAAGCCGCCGAGGGTGGTCGTGACGAAGTCGACGACGTGCGACGCCCAGTCGCCGAGAGGGATGCGGATGTTCACGCGGTCACCTCCTCGGACTCGCCGGCCGTCTCTCTCAGGGCGAGCGTCATCGCGTCGACGGGGACCGTCGCGGGCGGCTCGACGATCACCGGGATCTCGGTGGTGTCGCTGGAGACGTTGCCCAGCGCCGCGAGCAGCGTGACGCGCGGGATGACGCCGAGCAGCCGCTCCTGGGCGTCGACGACCGCGAGCGGCAGCGCACTGCCGACCGAGGGCTCCACGAGCTCGCTCAGCACCTCGTCGCGCGAGACGGAGGCGATGTCCTCGCGGATGACCTCGGCGAGGTCGCTGCGGCCGTCGCGCACCTGGCGCATCACGTCGCGGTCGCGCACGGCGCCGAGCAGGCGGCGGCCCTGGCCAACGACGAAGGCGGCGGAGGTCTGCAGGTCGCGCATCGTGCGCATCGCGGCGCGCGGTCCGCCTGCGACGGTGACGAGCGCGCGGGCGGGCTCCATCACGCTCGCGGCGGTGAGCACGCGGGCGCGGTCGACGTCCTGCACGAAGCTCGCGACGTAGTCGTTGGCGGGATCGGTCAGGATCTCCTCCGGGGTCCCGGTCTGCACGATCCGGCCGTCGCGCATGACGGCGATGCGGTCGCCGAGGAACATGGCCTCGTTGAGGTCGTGGGTGATGAAGACGATGGTCTTGCCGAGCTTCGCCTGCAGCTCGATCAGCTGCTCCTGCATCTCGCGGCGGATCAGCGGGTCGAGCGCGGAGAAGGCCTCGTCCATCAGCAGCACCTCCGTGTCCGCCGCGAGCGCCCGCCCGAGGCCGACGCGCTGCTGCATCCCGCCCGAGAGCTCGCCGGGGAGCTTGTCGCCCCAGCCGGAGAGGCCGACCAGCTCGAGCACCTCCTCCGCCTTCGCGCGACGCGCCGCTGCGGGGGTGCCCTGCACCTCCAGTCCGTACGCGATGTTGTCGAGCACCGTGCGGTGCGGCAGCAGCGCGAAGTGCTGGAACACCATCGAGATGTGGCGCTGCCGCACCTCGCGCAGGCGCTTGGCGGAGACGCCGGTGATGGTGGTGCCCATCACCGAGACCTCGCCGGCGGTCGGCTCGAGCAGGCCGTTCAGCAGGCGGATCAGCGTCGACTTGCCGGAGCCGGAGAGGCCCATCACGACGAAGATCTCGCCGCGGTTGACGGTCAGGCTCGCATCGATGACGGCGGCCGTCCCGAGGCTCGCCACCTCTTTCCTGCTCGCCCCGTCGCGCAGGCGGCGCACGGCCTCCTGCGGTTTGCGTCCGAAGACTTTGAAGACATTCCTCGCCTCGACGGCGACAGACTCGCTCACGTTCACTCCGCGGCGCGCGCACACCCTGCGGCGGCTCGCGCTCAGTGGTTGCGCCCGGGTCGGTGCGTGCGGCGGAAGCCGGGACTCGAGCGCGGACCATCCGCGCGAATCCCTCCGCTGGCGCGACCATCGGGGTGCGCCCACGCCAGCCGACCATACGGTCCCGCACCGGGCCACCTGTGCGGCCACGCAGCGCGAGGATCGCGGGCTGGTTCACGGCCCCGTCCCGTGCCGTTCGGCACACCGGGGCGCCTTCGACGCTATCAGGATGCTTGCAGCGAGCGCCAATCGATCGTGTGAGGACGCACATCCCGCGGCGCCGCCGACTACCGGTCCGGCGCCGTTCTCGGGCAGAGTTGGCTCATGGCGAACAGCACCGGAGACCACCCCTGGCAGCGCGTACCGATCGAGCCGCAGAGCGTGGACGCTCCGCTCTCCCGCGCGGCGGTCTTCCTCGTGCTGACGGTCGCGCCGACCGACGAGGCGGTCGCCACCGTGAGGGATGTGCTCTCCGACATCTCGGGACTGGTCAAGACGGTCGGCTTCCGCGACCTGAACGCCCACCTCTCGTGCAACACCGGGATCGGCGCCGACCTCTGGAAGCGGATCACCGGTGCGACGCCGCCGCGCGAGCTGCACCCGTTCCGGGAGATCCGCGGCCCGGTGCACACCGCCGTCTCCACCCCCGGCGACCTGCTGTTCCACATCCGCGCCGAGCGCGGCGACTTCTGCTTCGAGTTCGAGCGGCAGCTGCTGGACGCGCTCGGCGACGCCGTGACCGTGGTGGACGAGGTGTCCGGCTTCCGCTACTTCGACTCGCGCGACCTGCTCGGCTTCGTCGACGGAACGGCGAACCCGACCGGCGGCGACATGGGGTCGGCCGCGATCGTCGGCGACGAGGACCCCGATCACGCCGGCGGCAGCTACGTCGTCGTCCAGAAGTACCTGCACGACCTCGCCGCCTGGAACGCGCTTCCCGTGCCGTCGCAGGAGAGCGTGATCGGGCGCACCAAGGTCGAGAACATCGAGCTGGACGACGTCGAGCACGGCCAGAAGGCGCACAAGACGCTCGCGACGATCACCGACGAGGCGGGCGTCGAGCACGACATCCTGCGCGACAACATGCCGTTCGGCGCGCCGGGCCGCGGCGAGTTCGGCACCTATTTCATCGGCTACTCGCGCGCGCTCTGGGTGATCGAGCGGATGCTGGAGCGGATGTTCGTCGGCGAGCCCGCGGGCAGCTACGACCGCATCCTGGACTTCTCCACGGCCGCGACCGGCACGACCTTCTTCGTGCCGACCCGCGGCTTCCTGGAGGCGCTCGCGGACTGACCGACCGCGATTCCGGCGAGCACGATCGCGAGCCCGATCAGCTGCCGCGGCGTGAGGGTCTCCCCCGCGACGACGGCGCCGAGCACGACGCCGGTGACGGGGTTGAGCAGGCCGATCAGACCGGCGGTGGACGGGCCGAGCCGGCGCAGACCGGAGAACCAGGCGAGGAAGGCGACCGCGGTCGCCACGAGCGAGACGTAGGCGAACCCGGCCAGCGCCGGTCCGTCGAGCGCGGGCGGCGGCCCCTCCACGATCAGCGCGGCGGGCAGCACGAGCAGCCCGCCGGCGACGAGCTGCCAGGCGGTCGAGGCGAGCACGTCGACGTCGCTCCAGCGGGTCGCCAGCACGTAGCCGATCGCGGAGAGGATCATCGCCGCGAGCGCGGCGAGCACGCCGAGCGGATCGACGGCGGTGCCCCCGAACAGCATGACCGCGACGCCGGCCGCGCCGGCCAGTCCGCCGGCGATGGCGACCGCGCGCGGACGCCGGGCGAGCAGCAGCCAGCCGAAGCCCATCATCGCCAGCGGCGAGACGGCCATCACGGTGGCCGCGATGCCCGACGGCAACCGCTGGGCCACCGCGTAGACGAGCACGAAGAAGCCGCCGGTGTTGAGCACACCGAGCAGCGCGGCACGCCACCACCAGACACCGTGCGGGAGCCGCCTGGACACCGCGAGCAGGAGAAGCCCCGCCGGCAGCGCGCGCAGCACCGCACCCCAGAGCGGGACGTCGGGCAGCACGGCCCTCGTCACGACGTAGGTCGAGCCCCAGGCGATCGGGGCGAGGGCGGTGACGAGCATCCAACGCCATTTAGCTTCCATGGAAGTTACTATACCTTCCACGGAAGCTATAGTGGAGTCATGACCGACACCCCCGACCACGTCGCCCGCATCCAGGAGGAGTGGCGCCGCGAGCGCCCCGACCTCGACGTCGCGCCGCAGGGCGTGATCGGCCGGCTGCACCGCGTCGCGGCGCTCCTGACCGACGAGCTCGTCGCCGTCTACCGGGAGCACGGCCTCGGCGAGGGCGACTTCGACGTGCTGGCGACCCTCCGTCGCGCCGGCGCCCCGTACGAGCGAACGCCGGGCGAGCTCGCCGAGCACACGATGATCACCACCGGCGGGATGACCAAGCGGATCGACCGCCTGGAGGCGGCGGGGCTGGTCACCCGGCGCAGCTCCGAGCGGGACGGCCGCGGCCGGGTCGTCGCACTCACCGAGCTCGGCCGCGAGCGGATCGACGCCGCCGTCACCGCCCACCTCGCGAACGAGCGGCGCCTGCTCGACCAGCTGGACCCGGCCGACGCGGCCGAACTGGAGCGCATCCTGACCCTCTGGCTGGCCCGGCTGCCGTAACACGGCGAGAAGAAGTTGCCGACGCTCCAGCCGGTACGGGAAGCTCGGAGGATGACCCGCACCCGCCGTCTCCTCGTCGCGGCCGCCGCAGCGACCGCCGCCGCCCTCGCCCTCGCCGCCTGCTCATCCGGCGGCTCGGGAGGCGGCTCCGGCGCGAGCACCAGCTCTGCCGACTTCGGCTACGTCAACCAGGGCAAGCTCACGATCGCGACCGCCGAGCCGGCGTACTCGCCGTGGGTGCAGGACGACAAGCCGGAGTCCGGCAAGGGCTTCGAGGCCGCCGTGGCGTACGCCGTCGCCGGCAAGCTCGGCTTCGCGAAGGACGACGTGACCTGGGTGCGGACCACCTTCGACCAGGCGATCGCGCCCGGACCGAAGACCTTCGACTTCAACCTGCAGCAGTTCTCGATCACCGACGAGCGCAAGAAGGCCGTCGACTTCTCCTCGCCCTACTACGAGACCACGCAGGCGGTCGTGACCACCGAGGACTCCCCCGCGGCGAAGGCGACGTCGCTCGCCGACCTGAAGAAGCTCACGATCGGTGCGCAGTCGGCGACCACCAGCTTCGACGCCGCCGAGAAGTCGATCGCGCCGACCGGGGGCGTGCAGGCGTTCAACTCGAACGACGACGCCAAGCTGGCGCTGGAGAGCAAGCAGGTGGACGCGATCGTCGTCGACCTGCCGACCGCCTTCTACCTGCGCGACGCCGAGCTGAAGAAGGGCGTCATCGTCGGCCAGCTGCCCAAGGTCGCCGGGCAGAAGGGCGACGAGTTCGGCCTGGTGCTCGCCAAGGGCAGCCCGCTGACCAAGAAGGTCTCCGCCGCCGTCGACGCGCTGCGCGCCGACGGGACGCTCGACGAGCTCGCCCAGAAGTGGCTGGCGGCCGACGGCGACGCACCGGTGCTCAAGTAGCCGCTACCGTGGCACGGTGAGCACAGTCCCCTCCGTCGCCGCGCCGAGCGCGATCGAGCTCGACCGGCGGCGCTTCCGCAAGCGCCAGACCACGCGCTCGGTGCTGATCAGCCTGGTCAGCACCCTCGTGGTCGCCGTCCTGGCCTGGGTGTTCGTCATCAACACGCCCGGCTGGGCGCGCGTGCAGCAGACCTTCCTCGACCCCGCCGTCGCCGTCCAGGCCTGGCCGCGCGTGTTCGACGGTCTGCTGCTGAACATCCGCGTGCTGATCTTCTCCGCGATCGGCGTGCTGGTCGTCAGCATCCTGCTGGCCACGCTGCGCACGCTCCGCGGCCCGATCTTCTTCCCGCTTCGCGCCCTCGCCGCCGGCTACACCGATCTGTTCCGCGGGATGCCGCTGCTCATCGTCCTCTACCTGGTCGGCTTCGGGCTCCCCGGCCTCGGCGTCTTCCCGCGGATGCCACCGGAGTTCTGGGGCACCATCGCGCTGGTGCTGGTCTACTCCGCGTATGTCTCTGAGGTGTTCCGGGCCGGCATCGAGGCCGTGCACCCCTCGCAGCGCCTCGCCGCGCGCGGGCTCGGCCTCAGCCACGCCCAGACCCTGCGGCTCGTCATCCTGCCGCAGGCTGTGCGCAAAGTCACGCCGGCGCTGATGAACGACTTCGTCGCCATGCAGAAGGACGTCGGCCTGATCTCCGTGCTCGGCGCGGTGGACGCGGTCCGCGCCGCGCAGATCGAGACGGCGGCCACCTACAACTTCACCCCGTACGTGCTGGCCGGGCTGCTCTTCGTGGTGCTCGCCCTGCCGATGATCCGGCTGACCGACTGGTACTCCGCTCGGGTGCGCAGCCGCGAGCAGATCGGGAGCGTCGTATGACCGCGAGCGTGCTGCAGCTGATCGGCGTCCGCAAGCGCTTCGGCGACACCGAGGTGCTGCGCGGCATCGACCTGGCGGTGGACAGGCACGAGGTGGTCGCGCTGATCGGCTCGTCCGGCTCCGGCAAGTCGACCCTGCTGCGCACGGTCAACCTGCTGGAGCGGATCGACGACGGCCAGATCCTGCTCGGCGGCGAGGACATCAGCGACCCGCGCGTCGACGCCGACCGCGTGCGCGCCCGGGTCGGGGTCGTCTTCCAGCACTACAACCTGTTCCCGCACCTGTCCGTGCTCGACAACGTGACCCTCGCCTCCCGGCGCGTGCACCGCATCCCGCGCGCGCAGGCAGAGGAGACCGGCAGGCGGCTGCTGAACGACATCGGGCTGGGCGACAAGGCGAAGGAGTTCCCCGACCGGCTCTCCGGCGGGCAGCAGCAGCGCGCCGCGATCGTGCGGGCCATCGCCACGAACCCCGAGCTGCTGCTCCTGGACGAGGTGACGAGCGCCCTCGACCCGGAGCTCGTCGGCGAGGTGCTGGAGCTGGTGCAGCAGCTCAAGGCGTCCGGGACCACCATCGTCATGGCCACGCACGAGATGGCGTTCGCCAGGGACGTCGCCGACCGCGTGGTTTTCCTGGACGGCGGTGTGATCGCCGAGCAGGGACCGCCGGAGCAGCTCTTCGAGGACCCGCGCGAGCCGCGCACCAGGGCCTTCCTGTCGCGGTTCTCCGGCTGGGTCTCGTAGCGCCGCGCAACCTGCCGCAACAGGTCGTCATCTTCGTGGCGACCGTGATCGCCGACACGGTAGAACAAGGCGATCATGTCGCGCATCTTCACGAGCAAGTTCAACCCCGGCCGCGCCCGCTGGGAGCTGGTCGTCAGCCCCCAGGGCGACGTCTACGCGTTCCCGCTCACCCTCCCGATCGCGCAGCGGCAGGTGCTCGGCGGGCACCGCAGGTACCTGGTGGGACGCGTCGCGCGCGGCGAGCGGGCGTGGACCGCCGCCGGCCCGTCCGGCCTTGTCTACGGCACGACCTTCCCGTCCCTGCCGTCCGCCCTGGAGGCGATCGCCGACGAGGTGGACCTGGCGCCCGTCCCCTAGTCCGGCCGTTCAGCTACAGCGAGGACTTGGCGAGCGCGTCCTCGAGGGCGACCCACGGGAGCATCGCGCACTTGACCCGCGTGACGTACTTGGAGACGCCGGCCAGCGCGACCGCGTCGCCGAGCACCTCCTCGTCGCCCTCCAGTGCACCCTTGGACTGCATCAGCTCGCGGAACGCCGCGACCGCCGCCGCCAGCTCCGCGCGGTCGGCGTCGTGGACGAGGTCGCTCAGCAGCGACGCCGACGCGGTCGAGATGGAGCAGCCGTGGCCCTCCCAGCTGATCGCCTCGATGCGGCCGTCCGCCCCGGGATGCACGCCGAGCGTGACCTCGTCGCCGCAGGTCGGGTTGTACTGGTGCGAGGTCGCCGCCGCGTCCTCTCGCAGACCGAAGCCGTGCTTCTCGCGCGCGTGGTCGAGGATGACCTGCTGGTAGAGGCTCTGCAGGTCGCTCATGCCTCGAGCGCCCCGAAGAACGCGCGGGTGTCCGCGACGGCGGCGACCGCCGCATCCACCTCGTCCGCCGTGTTGTACAGGTAGGCGCTGATCCGCGTGCTCGCGGTCGCGCCGAAGCGGCGGTGCACCGGCTGCGCGCAGTGGTGGCCGACGCGGACGGCGATGCCGCGGTCGTCGAGGAACTGACCGACGTCGTGCGCGTGGATGCCGTCGACGACGAAGCTGGCGAGGCCGACGCGCGGGACGCCGAGGCCGGGGCCGAGGACACGCACGCCGGGGATCTCGGCGAGGCCGGCGAGCATCCGTGCGCCGAGGGCCTCCTCGTGCTCCTCGATCGCGCGCATCCCGACGCCGTCCAGGTAGTCGACGGCCGCGGCGAGCGCGACCGCCTGCGAGACACGCTGCGTGCCCGCCTCGAAGCGCTGCGGCGCCGGCAGGTACTCCGCCTTCTCGAGCGTCACGGTCGTGATCATGGAGCCGCCGGTGAGGAACGGTGGGAGCGCGTTCAGCAGCTCGGAGCGGCCGTACAGCGCGCCGACGCCGGTCGGGCCGAGCATCTTGTGGCCGGAGAACACCGCGAAGTCGACGCCGAGCGCCGGCAGGTCGACCGCGAGGTGCGGGACGGACTGGCAGGCGTCGAGCACGACGAGCGCGCCGTGCTCGTGCGCGAGGGCGACGAGCTCGGCGACGGGGGCGATGGCGCCGAGCACGTTCGAGACGTGCGCAAACGCGACCACCTTCGTGCGCGGGCCGATCAGCTCGGCCGCCTGGTCGAGGCGCAGGAGGCCGTCGTCGGTCAGCCCGATCACCCGGAGCGTCGCCCCGGTGCGTGCGGCGAGCTCCTGCCACGGGATGAGGTTGGCGTGGTGCTCGGCCTCGGTGACGACGATCTCGTCGCCCTCTCCGAGCCGGAAGCGCTCGGCCGCCTGGCCGCCGCGCCCGAGCGAGGCGTTGGAGATCGCGTAGGCGATGAGGTTGATGCCCTCGGTCGCGTTGGAGGTCCAGACCAGCTCCTCCGGCGCGACACCGACGAAGCCGGCGACCCGCGCCCTGGCGTCCTCGAAGATCTCGGTCGCCTCCCCGGCGACGGTGTGCGCTCCGCGGTGCACGGCGGAGGTGTACCGCTCGGCGAACGCGCGTTCCGCATCCAGCACCTGCGACGGTTTCTGCGAGGTCGCCCCGGAGTCGAGGTACACGAACGGGTGACCGTTCACCTCGCGGGCGAAGATCGGGAAGTCCGCTCGGAGACGGACCGGGTCGAGGGTGTCGGTGCGCATACGGTGGTCAACACTACCGGGCCCTCCTGCAATCCCGCCGTGGGTATTGCGGCGCACGGCGGCGTGCGGGGACCGGAGGACTCCCCGCAGAATCCGCCGCGGAAGATCCTCCCATCCCCGCAGGATGCCGGCGTGTCGGCCCAGGATTCCTCCCTTCCGACACAGCTCGTCCGTGCAGCCGTTCCGCCGTGTCACGCCGCCCTGCAATCCGCGGGTATTGCGACGCACGGCGGTCGTGCTGATAGCCTCACCTCGGCCCCCGTTCAGGGGCCGACAGGCTCGACGAAGGTGTGGTGACGCTGTGCTGACCGATTCCTCTTCCCCCTCCCGCCCGCGCCGGTCCCGGCTGCGCACCATCGCGACCGCCGCCGCAGCGACCTTCGCCATCGCGGTCGGCGCCATCGGCGCGACGCCGGCGCAGGCGTGGGACCCCGGGCACGGCTCCGGCGGCGAGCGCCAGCTCGCGCCGCGCACCAGCTTCGTCATGGCGCCGGACGGCTCAAGCGGCGCGACGCAGGGCGGCGAGGGCATCCCGAACATCGACTCCGTGAAGAAGACGATCGCCACCTACTACGGCGACCCCGGCACCGGCATCGCCGACAAGACGCACTCGCCGTACATCACCGAGATAACCGGCATCCTGTCGCGCGAGAAGGCGCAGCTGAAGGCGATGTACGACCGCGCTGTGCACCGCGGCCAGAAGCCCGCGATCGTCTTCGACGCCGACGACACGACGCTGTGGACGTACGACATGGAAGTCGCGGACATGCACTTCACCTTCGACCCTGCGGAGCAGGACGTCTGGGTGCAGGACCAGCGCTTCCCCGCGACCCCCGGGATGGTCTCGTTCGTCGACCAGGCGGCCGCGATGGGCTTCACCGTGTTCGGCCTGACCGGCCGCAACGACGACCAGAAGGCGGCGACCCTCGGCAACCTGGCGAAGGTCGGCTACACCGCGTTCACGAACGACCGCTTCTTCACCAAGTGGACGGGCGCCGGCGCCTCCCAGCAGCCGTCCTACATCCACTGCGCGACCGCGAAGTGCACCACGGTGGAGTACAAGGCGCTCACGCGCAAGCACATCCAGGATCTCGGCTACACGATCACGCTCAACGTCGGCGACCAGTGGTCCGACCTGCAGGGCGGGTACGCCCAGCGGGCGCTGAAGCTGCCGAACCCCACGTACTACCTGCCCTCCCCCGACCTGCCCGGCGTGCACGAGCCGCAGCTGGCACCCCGCACGCACTTCCGGATGGCGGCGGACGGCTCCAGCGGCGCGACGCAGGGCGGCGAGGGCATCCCGAACATCGACTCGGTCAAGAAGACGATCGCCACCTACTACGGCGACCCCGGCACCGGCATCGCGGACAAGACGAGCTCTCCGTACATCCGGGAGCTGCGCTCGATCGTGGCTCGCACGCTGCCGGCGCTCGCGGCCACCTGCGCCGTCGAGAAGCGCCTGCACAAGAACCCCGCCGTCGTCCTCGACACCGACGACACGACGCTCTGGACGTACGACATGGAGGTGGCAGACATGCACTTCACCTTCAACCCGGCCGAGCAGGATGTCTGGGTGCAGGAGGAGCGCTTCCCCGCGACCCCGGGGATGACGACGCTCGCGAACCTGGCGCAGCGCTCCGGCTGCACGATCATCGGGCTGACCGGCCGCAACGACGACCAGAAGGCGGCGACGCTCGGCAACCTGGCGAAGGTCGGCTACACCGGGTTCACCGCGGCGAACTTCTACACGAAGTGGACCGGCGTCGGCGCCTCCCAGCAGCCCGCGTACATCCACTGCGCCGCGGCGAAGTGCACGACCATCGAGTACAAGTCGCAGACCCGCGCCCACATCGAATCGGCAGCGGGAGGCGGCTACGACATCGTCGCGAACCTGGGCGACCAGTACAGCGACCTGATCGGCGGCTCGGCGGACCGCTCCATCAAGCTCCCCAACCCCACCTACTACCTCCCCTGACCCTCCCCTGACCCCACCCGCCCCCACCCCCCCCCACCCGCCTATTACGAAGATAATCTGCGTACTCGGCGGTTTCCGG
>NZ_JBQCGZ010000164.1:0-3591 GCF_051955155.1 Leifsonia sp. | reverse complement strand
GGCATCGTCACGGTCGCGCTGTTCGCGATCGTCGCCACCTGGAACAACTACTTCCTGCCGCTCATCATGCTGAGCGATCCGACCTGGTACCCCCTCACGGTCGGCCTCAGCCAGTGGAGCGCGCAGGCGACGGGGGTCGGCGCACAGCCGATCTTCAACCTCGTGATCACCGGCTCGCTCATCACGATCGTCCCGATCGTGGCCGCGTTCCTGGTGCTCCAGCGCTACTGGCAGTCGGGTCTGGCCGCCGGAAGCGTCAAGCAGTAACCGAAACACCGCATCGAGAACCCTCCCCATTCCACAAGGAAGTGAGATCACCATGAAGCGCATCCTGCGTTCGCGGTCCCTGCGCCGCGTCGCGGTCGCCGTCGCGGCCAGCGCCGTGCTCGGCGCCTCCCTCGCCGCCTGCTCGTCCGGCTCGTCCGGCTCCGGCGGCGGCAGCGCCTCCGACATCGACGCCGCCCTCAAGCAGGGCGGGACGATCACGTACTGGTCGTGGACGCCGTCCGCCGAGGCCCAGGTCGCCGCGTTCGAGAAGGAGTACCCGAAGGTCAAGGTCAAGCTGGTCAACGCCGGCACCAACACCACCGAGTACACCAAGCTGCAGAATGCCATCAAGGCGGGCAACGGCGCACCGGACGTCGCCCAGGTCGAGTACTACGCCATTCCGCAGTTCGCGCTCTCCGACGCCCTCGTCGACCTGACGCAGTACGGCTTCGACAAGCTCAAGGACGACTACACCCCCGGCCCGTGGAGCTCGGTCAACGTCGGCGGCAAGCTCGTCGGCCTGCCGCAGGACTCCGGCCCCATGGCGATGTTCTACAACAAGAACGTCTTCGACAAGTACGGCATCGCCGTCCCGAAGACCTGGGACGAGTACGTCGCCGCGGCGCAGAAGCTGCACGCGGCCGACCCGAACGCCTACATCACCAGCGACTCCGGCGACTCCGGCTTCACCACCTCGATGATCTGGCAGGCCGGCGGCCGGCCGTTCCAGGTCGACGGCACCAAGGTGTCGATCAACCTGCAGGACGATGGCACCAAGAAGTGGACCGCCACCTGGGACAAGCTGGTCGAGGGCAAGCTGCTCTCCAGCGTCCCCGGCTGGAGCGACGACTGGTTCAAGGCGCTCGGCAACGGCTCCATCGCCACCCTGGTCACCGGCGCGTGGATGCCCGGCGTGCTCGAGTCCTCGGTGAAGGACGGCGCCGGCGCCTGGCGCGTCGCCCCCATCCCCACCTACGACGGCACCCCGGCCAACGCCGAGAACGGCGGCGGCGGGCAGGTCGTGCTCAAGCAGTCCAAGAACCAGGCGCTCGCCGCCGGCTTCCTCAAGTGGCTGAACAACGACCCGGCGTCGATCAAGGTCTTCCTGCAGTCCGGCGGCTTCCCGTCCACCACCAAGGACCTGAACTCGTCCGACTTCCTGGCGCAGGCTCCCGAGTACTTCGGCGGCCAGAAGATCAACGAGGTGCTCGTAGCCGGCGCGAAGAACGTGTCGACCGGCTGGCAGTACCTGCCGTTCCAGGTCTACGCGAACAGCATCTTCGGCGACACGGTCGGCCAGTCCTACACCTCCAACAGCACGCTGAACACGGGCCTGCAGGCCTGGCAGAAGGCGCTGGTGGAGTACGGGAACCAGCAGGGCTTCACCGTCACCGGCAAGTAATCCAGCGCGTGGCCGGTCGCGCACGTCCGCGGCCGGCCACGTTCGCTGCCCACCTTCTTCTCTTTGGAGCACCCATGACCAGCTTCGAGATCGCGGGGGACGCCTTCCTCCTCGACGGCGAGCCGCACCGCATCCTGTCGGGAGCGATCCACTACTTCCGCGTGCACCCGGACGACTGGGCGGACCGCATCCGCAAGGCCAGGCTCATGGGGCTCAACACCATCGAGACGTACGTTCCGTGGAACGCGCACGAGCCCCGCGAGGGCGAGTGGACGGCCGACGGCGCCCTCGACCTGGCCCGCTTCCTGCGCACCGTGCAGGACGAGGGGATGCACGCCATCGTCCGGCCCGGCCCCTACATCTGCGCCGAGTGGGACAACGGCGGCCTGCCCGCGTGGCTGTTCACCGATCCCGAGGTCGGAATCCGCCGCTCGGAGCCGCGGTTCCTCGCGGCCGTCACCGCGTACCTGGAGCGCGTGCTCGCCATCGTGCGCCCACTGCAGGTGACCGAGGGCGGCCCCGTCCTGCTGGTGCAGGTGGAGAACGAGTACGGCGCCTACGGCGACGACGCCGACTACCTGCGTCACCTGGTCGACGTCTTCCGCGGGGCCGGGATCACCGTCCCGCTGACCACCGTCGACCAGCCCGAGCCGGCGATGCTCGAGAACGGGTCGCTCCCGGAGCTGCTGAAGACGGCGTCGTTCGGGTCGCGCTCGCGCGAGCGCCTCGCGACGCTGCGCGAGCACCAGAGAACCGGCCCGCTGATGTGCTCCGAGTTCTGGGACGGCTGGTTCGACCACTGGGGCGCGCACCACCACACCACGCCGGTCGAGCAGTCGGCCGCCGACCTGGACGAGCTGCTCGCGCTCGGCGCGTCGGTCAACATCTACATGTTCCACGGCGGCACCAACTTCGGCTTCACGAACGGCGCGAACGACAAGGGCGTGTACCAGCCGATCGTCACGAGCTACGACTACGACGCCCCGCTGGACGAGGCGGGCGAGCCCACCGAGAAGTTCTGGGCGTTCCGCGAGGTGATCGCCAAGCACGCGCCGGTCCCCGCCGAGGAGCCGGTGGTCGCGGCCGCCGCTCCCGCGTTCACCGTGCCGTTCGAGCGCTCGGTCCCGCTGTTCTCGGTCGCGCCGCGGCTGGGGGAGTGGGAGCACACCGACGCCCTTCCGACCTTCGACGAGCTCGGCCACTACTCCGGGCTCGGGCTGTACCGCACCGAGATCGACACCGACGAGCCGGCGGTGCTGGAGTTCGGCGAGGTGCGCGACCGCGCGTACGTCTTCGTCGGCTCCACGCGCGTCGGCGTGCTCGCCCGCGACCACCACGACAGCGCGATCACTCTCTCGCCGAGCCGGGGCACGCTCACGGTGCTGGTCGAGGACCAGGGCCGCGTCGACTACGGCCCCCGCATCGGTGAGCCGAAGGGCCTGATCGGCCCGGTGCTGCTGAACGGCGAGCCGCTGCAGCGCTGGAGCGTGCTCCCGCTGCGCCTGCCCGCGCTGACCGCCGTCCGCGACGCGCTCGACCTGGTCGGGGACGCGGACCCGGAGCGGCTGGCCGGACCCGTCTTCGCGCGCGCGACGTTCGAGGTGGAGGAGCCGGGCACCCTGTTCCTGGATACGACCGGCTGGGGCAAGGGCGTGGCGTGGGTGAACGGCTTCAATCTCGGCCGCTACTGGACCCGCGGGCCGCAGGAGACCCTGCACGTGCCCGGTCCTGTCGTCCGCGCGGGACGCAACGAGCTCGTCATCCTGGAGCTGGAGTCCGCGGCGGAGGCCACGGCCGCGTTCGTCTCCGAGCCGCGGCTGGGGCACACCGACTTCTAGCCGCCTCGGAGGGTCGGCCCACCCGGGGCCGCGCCCCCCCCCCCCCCCCCCCCCCCCCGGGGGGGGCCCGCCCCCGGGCCCGGG
>NZ_JBQCGZ010000163.1:0-7791 GCF_051955155.1 Leifsonia sp. | reverse complement strand
CGCGCCGGTTGGCTCTCGGCCGGCCGAACATCACCACGGCGAGCACCACCAGTGCGGCGATCAGGACGACCACAACGGCGAGCAGGACGGGACCGGCGTCCCCGGTCGGGCCGGAGAACAGGGACTGGATCCAGTCCATGACCGCCTTCGAGGCGAGGTCGAACCACGTCGGCTTCGCCGTCTGGTACTCCGGCTTGGTCAGCTCCGTGCGGATCCAGTCCTGGGCGTCCGGGGAGCTGGGGTCGACCGGGATGTCGAGGCGCACGTCGCTCAGGCGCCCGGCCAGGGCGCGCCGGGTGCGGGCGGAACGGTGGGGGCGGGCCGGGTGAACGGGTCCGGCAGGTCCTGCCCGGTCTGGCGCGCCTCCACGTACCGCACCAGTTCGAGGTCGAGGCCCTCCTTGCGCATCCTGAGGTCGATGTAGATGAGCGCGACCGCGGCGGTCTGCACGACGCTGCCGATGGCCCCGACGACCGCGCCGACGACGCTGGAGATGACGTTGACGCCGAGCTGCCCGGCCAGGATGGCGGAGAAGCTGGACGGGTCCTGGCTGCTGAGCGAGGTCGGAGCGAAGATGCCGCCGATCATCCCGCCGACCAGCGCGAACGGCGTCGTGATGATCTGGGTCACCGCGTAGACGATCAGCCAGATCAGCGCGATCACGCCGAACGTCCGCCAGAAGTTGCCGTTCGTCAGCCGCCAGGCCCTCTGGATCGCCGCGCCGATCGAGAGCCGTTCGATGACGATGGCGCTCGGCACGGTGGCGATCTTCGTGTTGATCCAGATGGCGAGCGCGACGAGCCCGAGCGCGCCGAGGATGCCGGTGAGGACGGCTCCGACGACTCCGGCGGGTCCGCCGAGGGCGGCGAGGGCGATGACGACACCGGCGACGAGCGCGATGGCGACGAGCCACGCGAGCGCCAGCAGGAAGGTGTAGCCGATCAGCGCGCCGATGCGACCGCGGACGAACCGCCAGAGCGCGCCGAAGGTGAGCTTGTCGCCGAGGGTCTCTTTTGCCACCTCGCTGACGATCACGCCCTGCAGGATGGCCGAGAACACGGTCGAGATGACGATCGAGAGCACGCCGAGCACGATCGAGCCGCCGATCGCGCCCGCGGTGATCGCGTCCTGCTCGCCGGCGGCGGCGTTCTCGATGCGCTGGAAGAGGAACGCGACGCCGCCCGCGATCAGCAGGGAGACGACGATGGTCGGGATGCCCTGCAGCAGCAGCGCTGCGCCGACGGTGATGCGCGGGTTGCGGCGCAGCGCCTGGAACGGCGCGCCGATCAGGGTGCCGAACGCGAGCGGGCGCAGCGGGATGAGGCCGGGCTTGGGCGGCGGGGCCCAGCCGGGCTGCGCGCCCGGTGCCGCGTACCCCTGCTGCCAGCCGTAGCCGGGCTGCTGGTACTGGCCCTGCTGATAGCCCTGCTGGTAGCCGCCCTGCGGGTACCCGTAGCCGGGCGGCGGCGGAGGCGGCGTCTGCTGACCGTTACCCGGCGCGTACTCGCCGTACCGGGGGAGCGGCGGCGCGGGAGGCGGCACCTCGGCACCGGGAGCCGGCGCCCCCGCGGCCTGCCCGTCCGGCGCGCCGCCGGCGGCCCCGTTCTCGTTCGAGCCCGGTGCCCGCCAGGTCTGGTCGTCGCTCACGTGCGTGCCTCTCATCCCCCGTGTGGTGCGATGCTCCCATGCTGGCACATCCCTTGCGCGCGCGATGCCCCGCCCACAGGGCACGTCGGGCCCGCACGGTTTGCCCAGCGCGCTTGGGGTGCTCGCGCAGGCGGCTCGACTACGCTTGTGCCGTTGCAGCCGCGGCGCTCGCCGCCCGAGAGGGGTTCAAGGACACTCGCACATGACTAGTCGCATCCTGGTGGTCGACGACGACACCGCCCTCGCCGAGATGATCGGCATCGTGCTGCGCACCGAGGGATTCGACCCCGTCTTCTGCGAGGACGGCGCGGAGGCGGTCGAGACGTTCCGCGCGACCAAGCCGGACCTGGTGCTCCTGGACCTGATGCTCCCCGGCCTCGACGGGATCGAGGTGTGCAGCAGGATCCGCGCGGAGTCCGGCACCCCGGTCATCATGCTCACGGCCAAGTCCGACACCGCGGACGTGGTGAAGGGCCTCGAGTCCGGCGCCGACGACTACATGGTCAAGCCGTTCAACCCCAAGGAGCTGGTGGCCCGCATCCGCACCAGGCTCCGCCCCGCGCCGACCGCGCCCGCGGCGGAGCAGCTGCGCGTCGGAGACCTCGTCGTCGACGTCGCCGGGCACGAGGTGCGCCGCGGCGAGACCCGCATCGCGCTCACCCCGCTGGAGTTCGACCTGCTCCTCGCGCTCGCCTCCAAGCCGCAGCAGGTGTTCACGCGCGAGATGCTGCTCGAGCAGGTCTGGGGATACCACTACAAGGCGGACACCCGCCTGGTGAACGTCCACGTCCAGCGCCTGCGCGCCAAGGTCGAGCTCGACCCCGACAACCCGAAGATCGTCATGACCGTGCGCGGGGTCGGCTACCGCGCCGGCGCGGCGACCTAGCGCCGGAGGCGTCGGCATGCGCTTCCGCTGGCCGGACAGGGAGTGGTGGCGGCTCGTGCCGTCCCGGCTCGCGCGCCTCTGGCGGCGCTCGCTGCAGCTGCGGACCGTGGCCATCACGCTGCTGCTGACCGGCGTCGCCATCCTGGTGACCGGAATCTACATGGCGCTCTCGATCAGCAACGACCTCTACCAGTCCCGCCTCGATGAGGCGCTCCGCGACTCCAGCCGGGCGACCACGGCCGCGCAGTCCACCCTCAACGCCTCCGACCTTTCCGCGTCCGACAGCGGGAAGAACCTCCTGAACACGGCGCTCCAGTCTGTGCAGTCGTCGACCTCCAGCCGGCTCGTCGCTGCGTACCGCGTTCCCGGTCAGGACACCGGCGTCCTCGCGCCTCCCGACCGCGGCAGCCCCGCGCTCAACTCGGTGATCTCGCCGGCCCTCCGCGAGCAGGTGCAGAAGGGCGGCACCAAGCAGTTCTTCCAGTCCGTCGCCCTGCCGGCAGGCAACGGCGCGACCGACCCCGGCATCGTCGTCGGGACCCAGCTGACTCTGCCGTCGTACGGGCGCTACGAGCTCTACATCGGCTACAACCTGCGCGACTCCGAGAACACCCTGTTCTTCGTGCAGAACACGCTCATGCTCGCCGGCATCGCGCTGATCGTGCTGATCGGCGCGATCACCTGGGTGATCGTGCGCTTCGTCGTCGAGCCGATCCGCGAGGCGGCGCGCACGAGCGAACGGCTCGCGGCGGGGGACCTGGCGGTGCGCATCCCTGAGCGCGGCGAGGACGTGTTCGCCTCGCTCGCGCGCTCCTTCAACGGGATGGCGGACAGCCTGCAGAACCAGATCAACCAGCTCGCGACGCTGTCGCAGCTGCAGCAGCGCTTCGTGTCCGACGTCTCGCACGAGCTGCGCACACCGCTGACGACCATCCGGCTCGCCGGCGACGTGATCTACGACCAGAGGGACACCTTCCCGCCCGCGACCGAGCGGACGGCCGAGCTGCTGCACACGCAGATCCAGCGCTTCGACCGGCTGCTCTCCGACCTCCTGGAGATCAGCAGGTACGACGCCGGCTCCGTCGCACTCGAGCCGGAGCCGACGAACCTGGTCCGGCTGGCGGAGGACGTGGTGGACGAGCTGCGCACGCTCGCGGAGCAGAACGGCAGCGAGCTCCGGCTGGACGCGCCCGGCGGCTACTTCGACGTCGGGATGGACCCGCGGCGCATCCGCCGCATCGTGCGGAACCTGATCGGCAACGCGATCGAGCACGGCGAGGGGAAGCCGGTCGTCGTCACCGTCGACAGCAACGAGACCGCCGTCGCCCTCACCGTGCGCGACTACGGGATCGGGATGAGCCAGCAGGACGTGAACCACGTCTTCGACCGGTTCTGGCGCGCCGACCCCAGCCGCAAGCGCACGCTCGGCGGCACCGGCCTCGGGCTCGCGATCTCGCTGGAGGACGCGACGCTGCACTCCGGCTGGTTGCAGGTGTGGTCGATGCCGGGCCAGGGGTCCTCGTTCCGGCTGACGCTGCCGCGCATCCACGGCAAGGAGATCTCCGCGTCCCCGCTGCCGCTGCCGCCGATCGACGCCGGCTGGGTGCCGCGTCCGGAGCCGGAGGCCCCGGCGCCGGCCGACGACGGGGCGCGGGAGTCCGCCGTGCCGGGGCGGGAGGCGCGCGCATGACCACCAGCAGGATCCGGAACCGCCTCCGCACCGCGGCCGCCGTCGCCGCGGCGCTGGCGCTCGTGCTCGCCGGCTGCGCGAGCATCCCCGACTCCGGGCCGGTGCAAGAGGGGCGCGCCGTCACCCAGGTGAACGACCCGCTCGACCTCGACTTCAACCCGTCCCCGCCAGAGGACGGCGCGACGCCGCAGCGCATCGTGCAGGGCTTCATCGACGCCGCGTCCAGCCCGAAGAACAACTTCGAGATCGCGCGCGAGTACCTCACGAAGTCGATGGCCTCGTCCTGGAAACCGGACGAGTCGGTCACGGTGGACGACGGACGCAACCGCGTCTACGGCCACGACGCGAACCAGTGGCGGGTCCAGGTGAACCCGCTCGCCAACGTGGACAGCGTCGGCGCGTACCACCCGGTCACGAGCACCGCGCCGGTCAGCCTCAGCTACGAGCTGACCAAGGAGGACGGCCAGTGGCGGATCGCCGTCGCGCCGAACGGCGTCGTGATCGACGACCCGACCTTCCGCGCCGTCTACGCGCAGCAGACGCTGTACTTCTACAGCCCCGGCTACGGCTACCTCGTCCCCGACGCCCGCTGGTTCCCGGCCCGGGTGGCCGCGGCCGCGACGCGCGTGGTGAGCGCGGTGCTCGCCGGCCCTGCCAAGTGGCTGAACGGCGCGGTGGTCAGCGCGTTCCCGCAGGGCACCCAGCTCGCCGTGCCCTCCGTGACGACCTCAGGCGGCGTCGCGCACGCCGACCTCAGCTCGGAGGCCGGCCAGGCCGACCAGCTGCAGCTGCAGCGCATGCAGCTCCAGCTGGAGCAGAGCCTGGGCTCGCTCGCGAGCTCCGTCGAGCTCTCCATCGAGGGCAACGTCCAGCAGATCCCGCCGCTGACCGACGGCTCGGCGCCGGTGCAGGATCCGCCGGTCGACTCGCACCCGATCGTCTACCGGGGGACGAGCTTCGGCCTGTCCACCGGGTCCTCGATCACTGACCTGAGCGGCCTCAGCGACAAGGTGGTCGCGCTGCAGCCGACCGCGGTCACGGTCAACGCGGCGCGGGACCAGACGGCGCTGCTCGCCAAGGGCGGTGCGGCGTATCTGGTGAAGAAATCCGGCGACCCGATCCGCGTGGACGCGCGCCGGGGGCTGATCGCGCCCGCGATCGACAACGACGGCTGGGTCTGGTCGGTCCCCGGTGCGACGCCGTCCGGTCTGCAGGTGTCCGGCGCGTCCGGCGGCCCCCATGCGGTGAAGGCGGACTGGCCGGCCGCCACCGGGATCACCTCGCTCGCGGTCTCCAGGGACGGCACGCGCGTCGTCGCGCTGCTCGACACCGCGTCCGGCCCGACGCTCGTGGCGGCGGGCGTCGTGCGGGGCAGCGGCGGCCTCCCGACCGAGCTCACCCAGCCGGTCGAGCTGGCGATGGGGGACGGCACGCCGATCTCGGTCGCCTGGACGAGCGACCTCAAGGTCGCCGTGCTCAGCTCCACCAACGGGGACGCGACGAGCATCGCAGAGCAGACGATCGGCGGGACGTCGACGAGCACGGCGGGACCGGCCTCCGGCCGGGTGATCGTGGGAGCGGGCGGCCTGTCGCGCTACCTCGTGCTCGCGGCGGACGGGACGCTGCAGGCGCCGACCGGCACCGGCTGGCAGACTCAGACCGACAAGGTAGGCGCCGTCGCCGTGCAGATGGGGCAGCCGTAGGAGTCCTCCACAGCCGGGATGGCCTGGTCGGCTCTCCACGGATCCGGAGTTCCGCGACCGGCGCGTGCGCCGGACCGGGATGCTCGTCCCATGACGACGACCGATCTGCTCCCTGTCCCCGTCCGCGACGCCCTGCTCGACGCGGCCGCCATCCTGCTCCCGGTGCGCTGCGCCGGCTGCGCAGCGCCGGACCGGGCGGTGTGCGAACGCTGCCTGGCGGCGATGCGGGCGAGTCCGGTCCCACGGACGGTCGGTCCGCTCGCGGTCTGGGCGGGTCTGGAGTACGACGGGGCGGCGCGGGCGGTGCTCCTCGCCTTCAAGGAGAGGGGCCGCACCGACGCTGCCGGCGTCCTCGCGGCCGCCCTCCGTGCCGCGATCGTCGCCGCGCAGCGCGAGTCCCGCGCCGCACCGGACGGCGGTTCGGCCCGGCGCGGGCGGGGGGCGGCGCTGCTTCCCGTGCTCATCCCGTCCACCCGGCAGGCCTGGCGCCGGCGCGGCTACCACCCGACCGGGCTGGTGCTCGCGCGGGCGCGCATCCTCGTCCCGCCGCTGTGGCGCGCGCTCCGGCTCACCAGGCAGACCGCGGACCAGGCGGGCCTGAGCGGTACGGCGCGTGCGGCCAACCGGCGGGCCAGCATGGTGGCGAGCCCGCGGCTGCGCGGCCGGGCGTGCCTGCTCGTGGACGACATCGTCACGACGGGCGCGACGCTCCGCGAGGCGGCGCGTGCGGTCGAGGCGGCGGGAGGGACGGTGGTGGGAGCGGCAGCGATCGCGCACACGCCGTTGCGGTCCGGTTGACCTCCAGGGAAC
The DNA here is from genome assembly GCF_051955155.1 of Leifsonia sp. Lineage (NCBI taxonomy): Bacteria > Bacillati > Actinomycetota > Actinomycetes > Micrococcales > Microbacteriaceae > Leifsonia > Leifsonia sp. The sequence continues at coordinate 1,055 of NZ_JBQCGZ010000163.1, read as the reverse complement.
ACTCAGCGCAGTCACCGGGAATGCCGCGTGTTTTCCGGTTCCGTTACCCGAGGGGGAGCACTACGGTAGTCGAAAAGGCGCGAGCGATCCGCCCTTCGTGATCCGGGCGGACGTCACGCCAGATCAGGGAGGTCTCCATGGACATCAACATCGTCGGACGCAACCTGGGCATCACTGATCGCTTCCGTGAATACGCGACCGAGAAGTCGGAGAAAGTCGCGCATCTGGCGGAGCGGGCCATCTCCTTCGAGATCAAGGTCAGCCGCCACAACGAGAAGCTCGGATCCCAGAACGGCGACGACCGGGTCGAGTTGACGCTCGTCGGACCGAAGGCCGTCGTACGGTCCGAGGCGACGGGGACCGACAAGTACGCCGCGTTCGACATCGCGCTCGGGAAGCTGCTCGAACGCGTCCGCAGGGCCAAGGACAGGCGCAAGGTGCATCGCGGGCAGCATCGCCCGACATCGCTGCGCGAGGCCAGCACGGACGGGTTCAGCGCAGTGGGACTCGCGGCGGCGCCGGTGTCGGTGCTCGACCAGGTCCGCACCGGGAGCACGCCTGTCGTCTCCGACGAACAGGCGGAGGCAGAAGAGGCGGAAGAGGAGTACAGCCCGGTCGTGATCCGCCAGAAGGTGTTCGCCAGCGTCCCGATGACGGTGGACGATGCGCTCTACTACATGGAGCTCATCGGGCACGACTTCTATCTCTTCGTCGACCAGGAGACCAAGCGGCCGAGCGTCGTCTACCGCCGCAAGGGCTGGGACTATGGCGTGATCGCGCTGGACGACGAAGCGGAGGAGCTGCAGGAGGTGGCGACCGCCGGCCGCAAGCTCGGCTGACGTCGACCGCGCCGCTGGGATGCGCCCCGGCGGCGCCCCCCAACCGCGCCCATCTGTTCCCCCCGGCGCCTCCCCTCCGCCCGGTCGAGGTGCGGCCTCCGGGGGGCCGGCTGCGCCGCCTCGCGCCCGGCCGCGCACGCCGCCGGCAGCTGGTCGTCGAGCGACTCCCCGTTGCTGTAGCGCTCGCGCAGCTCCACGGTCTCGTGCATGAGCTCT
>NZ_JBQCGZ010000162.1:0-3990 GCF_051955155.1 Leifsonia sp. | reverse complement strand
GGGGGGGGGGCGCGCCCGCCCCCCGCCCGGGGGGGGCCGCCCGGGCGCGCGGCCCCCGCGCCCGTCATCACCAGCAGGCTCGGTCGCCGCATCGAGCGCGTGTACGAGAGGCCGGCCGCATGACCATCGTTGACGCCGTCGCCGAGCCGCTCCCCCGTGCCGTCATCGACCTGGCCGCGCTGCGCCACAACGTCCGGCACCTCAGCCGGCAGTTCGCCCCCGCGGAGACGATGCTCGCCGTCAAGGCGGACGCCTACGGCCACGGGCTGCTCCCGATCGCGGAGGCCGGACTCGAGGCCGGAGCGACCTCCCTCGCGGTGCTCGAGGTCCCGGCCGGCCTGGTGCTGCGCAGAGCCGGTATCACCGTTCCGGTGCTCGCCTGGCTGCACGGCGCCGACACCGACTGGCGCGCCGCGATCGAGGCGGACATCGAGCTCGGCATCTCCGCGGTCTGGCAGCTGGAGGCGATCGCGGCCGCCGGGGCCGACCGTCCCGCCGTCGTGCACCTGAAGGTGGACACCGGCCTCAGCCGCAACGGCGCCACCCGCGCCGAGTGGCCGGGCCTGGTGGATGTGGCGCTCGCGCTGCAGGAGCGCGGCGTCGTCCGCGTGCGCGCCGCGTGGTCGCACCTGGCCGACGCGTCCATCGAGGACGACGAGGCGGCGCTCGCGGAGTTCCGCGACGCGGTCGCCGAGGCCGAGCGGCACGGCGCGCGCTTCGAAGCGCTGCACCTGGCGGCGAGCTCGGCCGGCATCCGGATGCCCGAGGCCCGCTTCGACTTCGTGCGCCTCGGCATCGCCGCCTACGGGTTCTCGCCGTTCGACGACAGCACCGGCGCCGAGCTCGGGCTCATCCCGGTGATGCGCCTGGAGGCCCCGGTCACCGAGGTGCACGTCGGCGGAACGACGCACGTACGGCTCGCGATCGGCTACGGCGACGGCGTTCCGACGCTCGGCATCGCCAAGACGTCCGTGCTCGTGAACGGCCGGCGCTGCCCGGTCATCGCCGTCGAGGCCGACCGGATGCTCGTCGACGCCGGCCCCATCCGGGTCGCCGTCGGCGACACCGCCGTGCTGTTCGGCCCCGGCTCCTCCGGCGAGGTCACCGCGGAGAAGTACGCGGACTGGGCAGAGACCATCGCGGACGAGATGGTCACCGGCGTGGCTTCCCGGGTTCCCCGCGTCTACGTCGGCTGAGCGGAGACGCCGAGCGTCCGCGCCAGCGTCGCGCGGCTCAGAGCCCCACGCCCACCCGGTCCGCGATCGCGCGGCGCGCGTTCGTGGCGTAGCGGTCGACGCGCTCGGTCTCCGCGACCGGCGGCAGCTCCGAGCGGAGCGCTGCGCTCAGGATCCGGTCGGCGAGCACCGGGTTCATTGGCAGCACGGGACCGTGCAGGTGCGTCCCGATAGACGCCCCGCGCACCACGCCCTCCGTGCCGTCGCCGTTCCCGAAGCCGTGCTGGATGCGGCCGAGCGGCTCCGCGCCGTCGAGCACGGTGGTGGCCGAGTGGTTCTCGAACCCGGCGACGGCCGTGCCGTCCGGCATCCGGACGACGACCTCGTCCACGTGCCGCGTCGCTCCGAGCTCCGCGCGGGTCGGGAACACCCCGGCCCCGGCGAGCCGCTCGCCCTCCGCCGTCGTCAGCTCGGTGCCGAGCAGCTGCCAGCCGCCCGCGATCGCGAGGACGGGGATGCCCGCCTCCGCCCACTCGCGGAGCCGCGGGGCGATGCGCAGGACGTCCTCGTGCACCGCGCGCTGACCGGACAGCGGGCCGGACCCGATGTGGATGATGTCCACGCTCGCGGGCAGCTCGCCGCCCGGGGCGTGCGCGACCACCTCCGTCTCGATGCCGCGCCAGCGCGAGCGCTCGGTGAGCGCGAGCACGTTGCCGGCGTCGCCGTTGATCCCCAGCTCGCGCGGGTACAGGTGCAGGATGCGCAGGACGCTCATCGCTCGCCGCCCTCCAGGTCGAGGAAGCCGAGCTGCTTGCGGATCAGCATCATCTGCTCGTAGTTGACGATCATGGTCTTGGTGCCGCGCGACGGCTTCGGCAGCGCCAGGAAGCCCTGCAGGGCCGGCTTCAGCTCCGGGACGACCTGGTCGACGTCGATCCCGGCATACGCGAACCGGGTGGCGAACTGCCAGGCCTTCGTGCCGGAGACGATGTCGACGTGCTCGAGCTTGGACAGGTCGATGTCGTAGACCCAGGACGGGTCGGGCGTGCCCTCGTCCACCGCGACGAACACCTGCTCCGGCGCCTCGCTCAGGTAGTCGAGGTTCAGCTGCAGGCTCGGCGGGTTCTTCATCATGATGATCTCGATGTCCTCGTCGCCGACGCGCAGCGTCTCGCCGCGGCCGTAGACCGTGCGCAGCGCGCCCATGGCCGCGACCACGGCGTTCGGCCGGAACCGGTCGCCGAGCAGGCGCCTCGCCATCGCGGTCGCGCCCGCCGCGTCCACCGCGTAGTGCAGGCCGCGGGCGGGCAGGCCGATGCGCACCGGCTCACCGCCGATGGTGAGCTCCGCGCTCTGGGTCTCCAGCTTGGAGACGAACACCGCGGGGACCGGCAGCGCGCCGGCGGCGACGCCGGAGAGGTCCTTCACGTTCGCGAGGCCGTTCGGGGAGGACTCGATGATGGACGGCGCGACGGCGAACGTCGACACATCGCGGCCCGCGCCGGCCAGCTCCGCGCCGACCCGGGCGAGGCTGTCGTCGTCGGCGTTCACCACGACGAACTCGGACGAGCGCTCCGCGATCGTCCGCAGCATCCCGATCACGCGCGTCGGCTCGAAGAACCGGTTGAGCTGGTCGATCTGCACGTTCAGCAGCAGCGAGCCGCGCGGCTTCAGGACGGTCGCCAGGTCGACGCCGTAGGCCTCGTCCACCTCGATCACGCCGACGTCGCCGCGCACGTAGCCGTCCAGCGGCACGTCCGCGAGCAGCGCCGAGGCGATGCCCTGCGGGAGGTTGCCTCCGGAGGGGTTGGTGAAGACGTTCAGGCCGTGCTCGCGCAGAATGGCCGTGAGCATGTTCGTCGTCGTCGACTTGCCGTTGGATCCGGAGACGAAGACGACACCGAGCGGGAGCTGGGAGACGGCACGTTCGAGGAATTTCGGGGCGATCGCGAGCGCGACCCTGCCCGGCACCGCGGAGCCGCCTCCCCGCAGGCGCAGAAGCCAGCGGGCGAGGCGGCCGGCGATGACCGCCAATCGGTAGCGCACAGGTTTACTCGAGGTAGTCGCGCAGCGACTGCGAGCGGGACGGGTGGCGCAGCTTCGCCATCGTCTTCGACTCGATCTGACGGATCCGCTCGCGCGTCACGCCGAAGGTGTCGCCGATCTGGTCGAGCGTCTTCGGCATCCCGTCGCCCAGCCCGAAGCGCATGCGGATCACGCCCGCCTCGCGCTCGGAGAGGGAGTCCAGCAGGCTCTCCAGCTGCTTCTGCAGCATGGTGAAGCCGACCGCGTCGGCCGGGACGACCGCCTCGGTGTCCTCGATGAGGTCGCCGAACTCGCTGTCGCCGTCCTCGCCGAGCGGGGTGTGCAGCGAGATCGGCTCGCGACCGTACTTCTGCACCTCGATGACCTTCTCCGGGGTCATGTCGAGTTCCTTCGACAGCTCTTCCGGAGTGGGCTCGCGGCCGAGGTCCTGCAGCATCTGGCGCTGGACGCGGGCGAGCTTGTTGATGACCTCGACCATGTGCACCGGGATGCGGATGGTACGCGCCTGGTCGGCCATCGCACGCGTGATCGCCTGACGGATCCACCAGGTCGCGTACGTCGAGAACTTGTAGCCCTTGGTGTAGTCGAACTTCTCGACTGCTCGGATCAGGCCCAGGTTGCCTTCCTGGATCAGGTCGAGGAAGAGCATGCCGCGGCCGGTGTAGCGCTTGGCCAGCGAGACGACCAGGCGCAGGTTGGCCTCGAGCAGGTGCGCCCGGGCGCGGCGGCCGTCGCGGGCCACGGCCCGCAGGTCGGCGGCGCGCTGGCC
>NZ_JBQCGZ010000161.1:0-25189 GCF_051955155.1 Leifsonia sp. | reverse complement strand
AGTTCACCGAGCTCCCGGCCTCCTGTCTGACCACGGGCGTCACGCCGGTGTCGAGCATTTCGGCGGACGGGCGCACGATGGTCTGCAACATCGGCACGAAGGACCAGGGCACCTCGCACGTCATCCAGACCCCGATCCGGGCGGACGGCGAGACCGGCTCACAGATCACCGGAACCGGGACGATCGACGGCGCGACCGCCGACCTCTCGCCGATTGCGATCAACAACCCGTTCGGGATGGACATCCGCTGGTCCGTCGCCACGAACAGCTACAGTCTGAAGGGCTATCCGGCCAGTCCCACCGTCGACCTCGATCTGCAATGGACGCTGAGCAAGGACAAGCGCAGCGCCGATGGCCCGCAGACGGTCACCTACGACCTCACCACCAGCGGTCCGTTCTCGAGCATCTCGGTCGGCGCCCAGCAGTGCACCCCGTTCACCTCCGGCGTCGCGAATGGGCACCCGTGGTCCGGCGGCAGCCACCCGGCCGACCAAATGGTCACCCCCGTCACCACGTGCACCGTGCAGCAGACCGGGGCGAACACGTTCCGCCTGACCCTGACCGGCATCGACTACAACCCGGCGACTCCGGCGACGAAGGACTCGACCGGCGCCGGCCTCCCCGCCGACCAGGTCGCGCTCGCCAGCGGCTCCATCTGGCTGCACCTGGTCCCGACGTCTGCCGGGTCGATCACGCTTCAGTCGTCGGCCCCGACCTACACGTCCGCCGCCGGCACCGACACGGCGAAGGACGACCCTGCGAACAACACCGTGACTAAGACCTGGTTCTACCCGGGCACCTTCACCTCGCCGTGGAACCGCGGCTACACCGGTTCCGGAGGCAGCAACTACGACAGCACCTACGTCGTCTCGCCCGGCACCACCATCCAGCAGTCCCTCGTCACCGGTCTTCCCGGCATGGATCGCGCCGACACCCTCGGGATCGGGATGTGTGCGCCGGTGGACACCAAGTACCTCGACTTCGTGGACATCGTCCCCGGCAACATCACCCCGGGTGCCGTGGTCTCCTACTACGTCGGGAACGACCCGACCGTGAACCCCGCGAGCGCCTCCTACAACCCGCAGGCTTTCCCGAACTGCGGCGCGACTACGGGGTGGACCACCACGCCTCCTGCCGATCCGAGCACGGTGAAGGCGGTTCGCGTCACATTCACCCAGGGGCAGGCCGAGTCGTGGAACCTGATCAACGCGGGCTGGCTCGTGCGCTATACGGTGAAGGACACCGCGCCGGTTGGCCAGGACATCTGGAACTTCATGTACAGCACCGGCGACGGCACCAACTGGGCGAGCAACGGCGCCTGCGCGACCAACACGCCGGGTCTGCGCTACCCCTGCACTGCGGTCGCCACCCGCGACCTCGTGCGCATCGTCGGCACCACCCCGTACATCGAGAAGACCGCCGACCGCGGCTCGGTGAACCCGGGCCAGGCCGCCGGCTTCTCCCTCACCTACTCCGCCAACGTCCCCTCTAACCTGCCCACCTCGGTCGATGGGTACCAGATCGTCGACACGCTCCCGGCGGGCATGACCTACGTGGACGGGTCCGCGACGCCGCCTCCGACGGTCACCACGAACGGGTCGGGCCAGCAGGTTCTGACGTGGGTGCTCGACGGGGTGACCACCAACACCGAGCACGCCCTCACCTATCAGGCGGTCGCAGCCGCGACGGTCAAGCCCGGAACGGTGCTGGAGAACTCCGCGGTCGCCTCCGTGTCCGGCACGAGCTCGCAGCCGGCCACCGCGCAGGTGGTCGTCGCCGCCAACGGCTACACCGAGATCGGCAAGGCGGCGGACACGCCGTACATCCCGAACGTGAACGGTGACGGAAAGGGCGACGGATCCTGGACCGTCACCCTGCGATCGTTCGACCCGACCGCGCAGACCTTCACCGACACGATCGACATCCTTCCCTACAACGGCGACGGCCGCGGCACGAGCTTCGGCGGCAGCTACGCGCTGACCAGCATCGACGCCGTTGCCGGCGCGACCGTCTATTACACGACGGCCGACCCGGCCACACTGTCCGACGATCCCGCTGACCCCTCCAACGGTGCCGCGGGCGACCCGGCGGGTAACAGCGTCGGCTGGAGCACCACCTTCGTCCCGAACGCCACCGCGGCGCGCGTCGTCGGACCGCAGCTCGCGGCCGGAGCGACGCAGCAGTTCAAGGTGAACATCACCACGGACGGCGTCAAGGGCGGCGACAAGCTGGTCAACCGCGCGCAGGCCCGGAGCGAGCACACCGAACTGGTGATGCGCACCTCCGCGCCGATCCTGATCGCAAACTACTACTCGGCGGCCCTGAAGAAGGAGGTGCAGGACGCCGACGGCAACTGGCACGACGCCAACGATGTCACCGACTATCCGACCTTCAGAGTGGGCGACACCATCCACTACCGCGTCACCGTGACCAACACCGGTCAGGGCACGCTGACGAACGTCAAGGTCTCCGACGACAAGCAGCCGCAGCTGGGGTCGTTCACGATCGACACGCTCGCGCCAGGTGACACGCAGTCGCACGAGTACTCGATCACCGCGACCGGCGGCGAGGGCATCAACACCGCCTGCGCAGCGGCCGACGTGCCCGCCGACTCCGGGATCACTCCGACGATCAACTGCGACCCCGCAGGTGTCGACGTCGTGGACTACAGCGTGGTCAAGACGTCGGACCCGGCGACCGGTTCGACGGTGAAGCCGGGAGATGTGATCCACTACACGATCACCGTCACCCAGAAGGGAACGGTCCCCGCGGCCGCCGAACTGCACGACGCGCTGGCCGGTGTGACCGACGACGCGACGTACAACGGTGACCTGGCCGCCGATCTCGGCACGGCGACACTGAACGACGGCACCATCGACTGGACCGGGACTGTACCGGTCGGCGGCGTGGCGAAGATCACGTACTCCGTGACGGTCAAGGACTCTGCCTCCTTGGGCAACTCGCTGCTCGACAACGTGGTGACCTCCCCGGGATGTGCGGAGCAGACCGACTGCGAGACGCACCACGAAGTCGGTACCTACGAGTACTCGAAGACCTCTGACCCGGCGCCCGGAACGGCGGTGAAGGTTGGCCAGACCGTGACCTACACGGTCACCGTCCGTCAGGTCGGCGCCGTCGCCCAGAAGGGCGTCACCGTCACTGACGACCTCAGCGACGTGCTCGACGACGCCACCTGGGTCGGTGACGAGAAGGCCGATTCCGGTTCTGTGTCACGCTCCGGCAACACACTGACCTGGAAGGGAGACCTTGCGGTCGGGAAGACGGTCACGATCACCTACTCGGTCAAGGTCCTCCACGGTGACGGGAACCTCACCCTGAACAACCAGGTGGAGTCGCCCGGTGGCACGTGCGTGCCCGCCGCCGATCAGAACCCCGACTGCCGGACAACGCATCCCATCGGCGGGTTCGACTACTCCAAGATGGCGAACCCCAAGTCACCGGCCAGTGTGAAGATCGGTGACACCATCACCTACACGGTGACGGCGACCCAGTTCGGACCCGCCGCCTACCCTGGCGCATCCCTGGTCGACGACCTGAGCGGTGTGCTCGATGACGCCACTTACAACGACGACGCCAAAGCCACGGCCGGCACCGTCGTCCGTGACGGCGACACCCTGAAGTGGACCGGCGACCTCGCAGTGGGCCAGACCGTGACCATCACCTACTCGGTGACGGTCGTCGGGAACGGCGACACCACCATCCGCAACGCCGTGACCGCACCAGACGGTGGTGGCGAATGTGTGCCGGCGCCCGACGGGACGCCGGACTGCACGACCATCCACAAGTACGGCGGCTACACCTTCTCGAAGACGTCGAACCCCAAGCCCGGCACCGAGGTCAAGGTCGGTGACCGCATCGACTACACCGTCACCGTGAACCAGACCGGCGAGGGGCCGACCAGCGGAACAGTGGTCGACGACCTCTCCAAGGTGCTCGATGACGCGACCTGGGTCGGCAACGAGAAGGCCAGCTCCGGCGTCGTCGTCCGGAACGGCGACACCCTGACGTGGAAGGGCGACCTTGCGGTCGGCCAGGTGGTCACCATCACCTACTCGGTCACGGTGACCGGCGACGGAGACAAGCAGATCCGCAACGTGGTCACCAGCCCGGACAAGGACGCCGCCTGTGTGCCTGCGGCCGACCAGAACCCGGACTGCACCACCAACCACCATGTCGACCCGCCCGCACCAACCGGCCTGGCATCCACCGGTAGCGACCTGGTCGCCCCCGGCATCATCGCCCTGCTCCTGGTCGGCGCCGGAGCCACCTTCCTGGTGATCCGCCGACGCCGCACGGCAGAGTAAACCACCGTGACAGTGGGCCGGCATTTCCCCAGAGTGCCGGCCCACTGCCGACGGTCGAGCTGACGTGTCAGGGGGAGCGTCAGCATCGAGGGGAGCCGGCTCGGCGCCCCGGGAGGCTGGGAGCGCCGGAGTCGCCACACACGATACGGCGCTCCCAGCCCACATGGACTTCGAGAAATGAATGATGTGGATTCGACCGCGGTGCCGTTGAGTCAGGCACACCTGGATCGTGTCCTCGATGTGCTCCATGCCGCGGCCGCTGCAGAGCGAGCCGCTGCAGGCTCTGCACTGAGGATCGCATACCGAACATCCCGACACCTTCTCGGTGGCGCTCTTCAGCTTGGTCTCGCCACCGGCGCGATCGCTGACGCCTTGGGGGTTCGCCCGAGCAGTGTCCGAGCCCGAAGCAACGTGGACGGCCTGGTCGACGGTCACCGGTTCGCGGCCCTCGCTGGCATCTCCCTGTCGGAACTCAGCGAGTGGGAGCACGAAGGCCTCATTCGTCTTCAGGGGCCAGACAATGGCGGGATGTACGGCTACCAAGCCTCAACCCTGCTTGGAGCACACATCTATTACCGCGCGGGCAGGTCATGAGCGCGGACCGAATGCCAGCGCCATCACAACCATCGCGCGGCCTCCTGTACCGGCCGCACCGAACAGAAGACCCGGAGACGGTGTTCCGTCCGAAGGTCGCCATGACGCTCCCCGAGCCGTCCGAGGTCCCCGATCCCGAAGACGACGGCGAGCGGGTTGGATGCCAACACGTCTCGGTACCGGTTCATCACGAATGCGGGGATGTTGATGGTGTCCAGGAGCATCTGAGTGCCCACAGGCACCCGCTCCTTGATGGGCGCAGCGGGTTTGGTCAGGCGCGTTCGTGAGCGGGCGAGGGTGAGCGCGTATGTGAGGCCTTCGTGGTCGAGTTCGAGGGCGCGTGCCAGCGCTTCGACGACCTGCTCTGACGGGTGCTTGTCGCGTCCCTGTTCGAGCCGGAGGTAGTACTCGGCGCTGGTGCCGGCCAGCAGGGCGACTTCCTCACGCTGCAGGCCGATCACCCGCCGGCGGGGGCCGATAACGCGCCTCCGCGACATCCTCGGCGTGAGCATGATTGCCTACGTCGGCGGCGTGAAGCCTCGGGCGCAATGCTGTGCACGCGGCGCAGGCGGGCCCGGTGAGAGGGAGCAGAACCGCTAGCACCACGTGCATTTCGCCACTGCACTGCTTCGAGAGCGCTACGACGCCGTCATGGTGCAGTCGTGGTTCAAGGGCAGGAACCCGTCGCTGGTGGCGTGGCACCCGCGACGGTGCTGCGCGAAGGCGAGCCAGAAGTGATTCGCGAGGTGCTCGCGGCAGCGAAGTCGTTCGCGTACGTCGCATATGCCTCCCCGATATGAAAGTTCGGCTGCGGAGACCGCTTGGAGCGCGGTGAGTTGGCATTGAGGGCGTGCGCGCCGCCTAGCCGCCCCTCTAGACCAGAACATTCCGGGCCCGGGGTAACGAGGTGGCGGATCGGTGGAGGCAGCGGGCGCCCACCCGCCACGGAGGCACATACAGCTGCTAGACCGGGGGGCAGACCACCCCACCCATTGGCCCACCAATGGTGGCGCCGAAGACCGAGCGCGCAGACCGCCTTGCCGTGGCGCGCACAGCACGAGCTCGCTTCCGCTGCACGCAAGCCGGCTCGAAGGCCCCGGGGGAGCATCCGTTCCTCGGGCCCCTGTCTTCCCGCCGTGTACCGAATATCTGGTACGTGGTCGACGCGCCTAAAACCTCCGGTCAGGACTGGTATAGCCCATGAGTGCTTGGCGTGCTTGCGCCTGCTGGGTGCTATTCAGCGGCCAGTCGCTGCTCGGCGCCGCGCTCACTGAGCCAGAACCGACGAGCGCCACTGCGGCGACCACAGCAGTCGCGCCGAGGCCGATGATCCAGTTGCGGCGAGTGGTTCAGCAGTGCACACCTGCATCTCTGTCCGTCGGGCTACTGATCCAGGTCAACTTCTGCGGTCCCTTCAAACACGCAGCGCGAACTTCGTGACCGCCGTGATTCACGGGGCTACCCGAAGCTATCGACTCACTCGTTCCGGAAGACGGTCGCAACGATCAAGGGCGCTACGCGCGGCTGACGTACTCGGCAAACGCCTGGAAGGCCCCATCTGAAAACGCGGGGTTTGTGCGAGGTTGGGAGGGTCAACAAAAGAAGAACCCCCGGCTGACCGGGGATTCTCTCTGGTGGCTCCCGGCGGCCTCGACCGCCGCCGAATCGGCCACGTCGACGCTGATGGTGATGGCGCGGCCCCCGGCCCTCTGTACCTCCGCCGCAGCGCCTTTGAGGCCCGCCTGTCCCCGAGCCAGCAACGCGACGGCGGCACCGTTGCGGCCGAACTCCATGGCGGCGGCGCGCCCGATGCCGCCGCTGGCTCCGGTCACGACGACTGTTTTGCCTTGCATATTCATCCTCGTTCCCCTTTCGCGGAGTGGATCAGGTCGCTGCCGCGCGCAGCAGGTCGGCCGGCGCGAGCCAGCCGACGAGCACGCCGTCGCTGACGACGGGCATTCCGTCGGTCGTCACAGCATCGACGACGCGGTCGAGCACGTCGGCGACGCGATCCTCGACGGCGACCGCGGTGACGGTTTCGGTGAGTTCGGCGACGGCACGGGATGCGGCACCGTCGTCGGTCGCCAGAGCGTCGGCCGCGTCGGCCGCGGTGATCACTCCGAGCAGCTTTCCGTCGACGCCGACGACCGGGGCGGCGCGGCGGTGTGACGACCCGAGCTCGGCGAGCGCTGTTCGAACAGTGCGGTCCGAGTGGATCGACGGCGGCGGCGCCGACATCACCGCCGCCACCGAGACCCCGCGTAGCGCAGGGAGCGCGGGGGCGCTGAGGTCGACGCCGCGTCGGCTGAGCTTGCGGGTGTAGATGGTGTCGCGGCTGAGCAGACGGGAGATGCCGGTGGCGACGATGACGGCGAGCAGGAGGGGCAGGATGATCGAGTACTCGCCGGTGAGCTCGAAGAGGATGATCCCTGCTGTGATCGGCGCCCGGGTCGCCCCGGCGAAAACGGCGGCCATGCCGACCAGGGCGAAGGTTCCTGCTTGGCCCGAGAGCCCGGGAATGACGAGGCCGATGGCTTCGCCTGCCGCAGCACCGAACGCAGCGCCGATGACGAGGCTGGGGGCGAAGACTCCGCCGGAGCCGCCGATGCCGATGGTGAGGCTGGTGGCGGCCATCTTGGCGACGACGAGCAGCAGCAGGAACCCGATGGTGTACTTCCCGGCGACGCTCGCTTCGAGTACCGGGTAGCCGACGCCGTACAGCTGGGGCATCGCGAACAGCAGCAGGCCGAGCAGGAGGCCGCCGACGGCCGGGCGCAGCCATTCGGGGCCACGCCACGCCCAGTCGCAGACGTCCTCGATCAGGTAGAGGATCTTGCTGAAGAGCACACCCACCGCACCCGCGAGCAGCCCGAGGCCGGCGAAGAGAAGGTATTCGCTCGGCTGGGTGACCCGGAAGGCGGGCAGCACAAGGAAGGGATGATCGCCCAGGATGGCCCGTCCGACCACGGACGCCGTGATTGATGAGAGCATCACCGCAGCGAACGAGCGGGTGGCGAAGTCGCGCAGGATCAGTTCGAGGGCGAAGAAGACGCCGGCGATGGGCGCATTGAACGTGGCAGCGATACCGCCGGCCGCGCCGCAGGCGACGAGGGTGCGCAGCTGCGACTCCGACATCCGGGTGATCCGCCCGAGCGTAGAGCCGAGTGCGGAGCCGATCTGGACGATCGGCCCTTCGCGGCCCACGGAGCCGCCGGAGCCGATGGTGATCGCGGAGGCGAGCGCTTTGACGACCGCCACGCGTCCGGGGATGTGGCCACCGCGACGCGCGACGGCGTACATCACCTCGGGCACGCCGTGTCCGCGGGCCTCCCGCGCGAAGCGGTGCACGAGCGGGCCGTAGATCAGTCCGCCGATGGCGGGGGCGAGGATGACGAACGCACCGCCGAGCCAGGGCACCCAGGGGTTTGCGGGATGCCCGGTCGTCGCGGAGTAGTCGGTCGTGCCGGTGAAGATCAGGGTGGCGGTCTGGACGAGCCAACGGAACACGACGGCGGCGAGTCCGGCCCCGGCCCCCACGACGATCGCCGAAGCGATCAGGGGTGCGGGCGTCGCAAGGACGCGCCGCCACCAGTGCGTCATGCTGTCACGTGAGCCGTCGACGATTCCACGGATGCTCGTGGTGATGGCGGACACTGAATTCCAATCGTGTAAAGATGCAACTGTTGCATAAGTGCATCAAAAGCGTAACACTGGAGGCACCATGCAGAATCACGGATTCCCCCACGAGGCGACCGAGGCGACATTGCGCGCGTCCCGGGCGCTGCTGGGAATCGTCGCCCGGTCCGTGTCCGACGCGCTGGAGCAGGTGACGCTGCCGCAGTTCCGTGTGCTCGTCGTGCTCTCGGGCTCTGGTGCGATGCGGATGGGGGCGCTTGCGGCCCGGGTCGGGGCCGTGCCCTCGACCTTCAGCCGCACGATCGATCGGATGGTCGACGGCGGCTGGGTGCTCCGGCAGGAGAGCCCGCAGAGCAGGCGGGAGATCCTGGTCGACCTCACCGAGGAGGGCCGCCGGCTCGTGGATCAGGTCACCGAACGGCGGCGCCGCCAGGTGGCGTCCGTGCTGACCTCGCTGACCGCGGAGGAGCAGCAGCAGATCATCGACGCCATGGAGGTCTTCTCCACTGCTGCGGGGGAGCCGACTCCGGAGGACTTGCTGACGTTGGGCCTCTGACCCTGGCCGTGCGGGGACACGGCCTTCACCTCACCAGAAAGAGATGCGATGACGGATCCTGATACGGCGCTGGCCGTAACACAGGCGAGCGTTCAGAACTACTTCGCCTCGAGCATTGAGACGTTGCTGTCCTCGGAAGCGGACCAGATCGCGTGGGAGGAATGGACGGCCTCGGTTCGGTTGTCCTCGGAGGAGACCTGGTTCCGGTGCAATGCTTTTCTGCTCGCGCACACCGTCGGCCGCTTTCTCGCCTGCCGCGCTCCGTTGAGCTCCATCGCCAGGCGCGACCCGTGGATCGACGCGTTCGTCTCTGCGATTGTCGCGGGAGACAGGCGAGCAGAACTGGTGCTCTGGTCGTCAGCGCCCGTTGAGAATCCGCTCGCGAACGACGCCGTTCGTTACAGCGCGGTGCTGTGGTCGTTGTGTACCGCGCTCCGTACGTCCCGGCCGCTCGATGGAGCGCGGCCGGGGCTCTACCCGGATCCGGTGTGGTTCGAGGTCGACGATGCCGGTGACCTTCAGGAGGTCGGCGATGAATACGCCTGAGACGAGCAGTGGCCCACGCGCCGTGCTGACCGGTGCCAATATTCTGGGCGCCGCGGCCGCTGCCTTTCTGGTCTTCGGCCCGATCTCGGCGGCAGCGCCGGCGCGGGCGTGGTTGGTGGTGGCGTTCTCGCTGGTGTATGTGCTGCGGGTCCTCGTCACCACGTATGTGACCGTGCAACGGCCGGTGACCTACGCGGAGGCCGCGCTGGTCGGGGGCTGGATGTTCGTCATCCACGCCACGATGGGGTTCGTCGCCGCGCACGTGAGCGCCGCTCTCGACGGCTGGGCGGTGCTGGGGGTCGTCCTCTATGTGTTCGGCTCGTGGATGAACACGTTCTCCGAGCTGCAGCGGCGGGCGTGGAAGGCGCGCCCGGAGAACGCCGGGCACCTGTACACGCGGGGACTCTTCCGGTGGTGCCGTCACCCCAACTATCTGGGCGACACCCTTCTGTTCACGGGGTTCGCCGCGGTGACCGGCTCCTGGGTCGCGCTGGTGATCCCAGCGATCATGGCCGCCGGGTTCGTGTTCGCAGCGATCCCGGCACTCGACCGCCGCTTGAAGGCGCACTACGGCGACGAGTTCGATCGCTGGGCGGCGACGACGAGGCGGTACATCCCGCTCGTGTGGTGAAGGTAGGGCGGCGAGGAGGTCGTCATGAAGGTGTTGATCGTGGGAGCCGGGATCGCCGGCCCCACATTGGCCTATTGGTTGCGGCGCAGCGGGCACGAGCCGGTGCTGCTGGAGTCTGCGCCCGAATTGCGCCGTGGCGGATACTTGGTCGATTTCTGGGGTGCTGGGTTCGAGGTCGCCGACCGGATGGGCATCGCGGACCGTGTCCAGGCGGCGGGGTACCGGATGCGGGAGGTGCGCGAGGTCGACGAGCGCGGACGCCGGATCCTGTCGCTGGACCCGGTGAAGCTGATCGGCCGGCATGGGGCCCGTTACGTGAGCGTCGGCCGTTCGGACTTGTCCAGGATCATCGTCGACGCGCTGCCGGATGACGTCGACCAGGTCTTCGGCGACACGGTCGAGGAAATTCGCGACGAGGGCGACCACGTCGCGGTGCGACTTGCCCACGGCGGCGACCAGCATTTCGACCTGGTGGTCGGCGCCGACGGGCTGCATTCCGCGGTCAGGCGGCTGGCGTTCGGACCGGAGTCGGAGTACGAGCGCAGCCTGGGCATCGCCGTGGCGGTGTTCGACGCTGTCGGCTACCGGCCGCGGGACGAACTGGTCGCGGTCATGCGCACTCAGGTCGGCGCACAGACACTGCGGCTGAGCCTGGACGACGACGTGTCCATGTTCGTCTTCACGTTCCGTCACGAGGGTCCGATCCCGCTTGGCGACATCGACGCTCAGAAGGGGCTGCTCCGCGACCGGCTGAGCGGGCTCGGCTGGGAGGTGCCGGCGATCCTGGCGACACTGCCGCGGGCGCGCACGTTCTACTTCGACTCCGCCAGCCAGATCCGGATGCCGTCGTGGAGTCGCGGACGGATCGTCCTCGTGGGCGATGCGGCCGCCGCGCCGTCGCTGCTGGCCGGGCAGGGCACGGCGTTGGCGATGATCGAGGCGTACGTGCTGGCCGCGGAGCTGCATGCGGCCGGGGGCGACCACGTCACGGCATTCGCGGCATACCAGGAGCGGCTAGGCGCGTTCATCGGCGCCAAGCAGCACGGTGCGACTCGTATGGGCGGCGCGTTCGCGCCGCGTAGCCGAGCGCTGCTGCGGCTGCGTAACACGGTGATGCGGCTGATGACACTGCCCGGCGTGTCCGACCTCGCGGTCGGCCGCAGCTTGTACGACCGGATCGAGCTGCCCGACTTCCGGCCGTGAGCGGGCGCCCGGTCCCGTCCTACTTCGTGGCGGGCGGAACGAGCGAGTCGAGCACGTACTCGAGCTGCTCGGCGGTGAACGCGCCGGGATGGCGGATGGCGACGTGGCCGGTCGGGTCCAGGATCACGGTGTAGGGAAGGCCGGAGATCCGGTACGGGCCTGCGACTGAACCGTTCGCGTCGACCGCGAGCGGGTACCCTGTCCCAGCTTGTCGCGTCACGGCGCGTGCGGCAGTCGTGTCGTCGGAGACGTCGATGCCGATCAGGTCAGCTCGGCCAGTGAACTCGGTCGAGATCTTCTGGAGATCCGCTAGTTCGCCGACGCAGGCGGTGCACGTGCTCGCCCAGAAATTGAGCACCGTGTAGTGGCCTGCGGCCGCGGCGCTCCCGACGTGCCCTGACCCGTTCAGGGCGGGTAACGAGAACGGTTTCGGCTTCGCGCCGACGCCGGTGCCGTCGGCGGAGAGATCGACCGCAGCGGACCCCGCGACGGTTCGCCGCTGAACGGCGGGGAGGAGGTCGACCGCTTCCTGCGCCATGGTGTGTGCGAACGGGGCGGTGCTGGCGGCGTCGGTACCGAACTGGCCGAGGGCCCGCTCGACTCCGGACGGGTCGATGAAGAAGATCTCCGTGCCGTGCACCACCGACTGCTCCGCCGGGTCGAGCTGGATCGGCACGCCGTACGCGGCTGCCGCTGCGGCGAGGGTCTTCGGGGCGGCCGTGCCGAAGTACCAGTTCGACACGCGGCCGAGGCCGTGCGTATCACTCCAGGAGGCGACGTCGGAGACCGCGGGATGGTACGGGTTGGCGTTGATCGAGACGAACGCGACCCGGGAGGCTGCGGAGCCGAGGTCATGGTCGGCCAGAGCGACGTCCTGCGCGAGAAGCGTGCAGAGGTCCTGGCATTCGTCGTCGTTGAAGGTGAGGACGACGCTCCGGCCGTGGAAGGTGTCGGCGCCGATGCGGTTTCCGTGCTGGTCGGTAAGCGAGTAGGCCGGTGCCTTGGTCGCGGCCTTTCCGAGCGGGTCGAGCTGCAGCAGGCTTGCCGCCGCCGTCGAGATGCCGGGGGCGGCTGGCGCCGACGAGGGGGCGGCCGCGCTGCCGGACTGCGGCGGGGCCGCGGCGAAGAGGACAGCGCCGAAGCCGACCAGGACGACGGTCGCGGCGGCGACGATCGGCCAGGTGCGTGGGCCGTGACGGTTCATGGCTCCTCCGGAGGGTGACGATTCGATCGGACGGCCACCCCTGCGATGGCCAGCGCTGTGAGGACGACGAGGACTGCGACGGTGCCGACAGCGAGTGGATGGGCTGACACCGCTGAGGTGAGCCAACTGCTCGCCTGGGAGACGAAGACCGCTAAGGAGGGCTCCTTGCCAGGCTCGAGGATCAGCCGCATTCCGTATGCGAGCAAGTAGATGCCGACGATGAGCAGGAGTGCGGAGGCTGCCTTCGGCAGTCGCCGCGCATACTTTCCGGCCACCCGCACCGCTTCGGCACCGAGAAGCGCCGCGAGGATGCTGCAGGCCGCCACGAACAGCCCCATCCCCAGGGCGTAGGCGAGGGCGGCCACCGCGGTGTCGAGTGGGGAGCCGGACGTGGCGGGCGGTGCGACGGCGGCGGCGAAGAGTGGGAAAGCGCAGCCGAGGGAAGTGGCCGCGAAGGCTGCGCCGTAACTGCCCATCGCGACCATTCCCCGTCCCGATCGGAACGGGAGGGCGATCGCCGGCATACGCAGTTCGCGGCCGGCTACACCGAAGACGCCGGCGATCAGCAACGTCAGCCCGAGTGCCGCCGTGAACCAGGGCACCCAGGCCACCGCGAGCCGGAGACCGGCAGCGACCGCGACGCCGACGACGGCGAACACCGCGAGGAAGCCGCCCGTCATCGCCACCGAGGCGCGGAGTGCTCGCAACAGCCGAACCCCGACGGGCGCAGGCTCGGACCCGAGGAAGACGGCGAGGTAGGCGGGCAGCAGCGGGAACCCGCACGGGTTGACCGCGGCGGCGAGCCCGAGTGCGAACGCGTAGACGATCGCGGGCCCGATCACCGGGCACCACCTCGGTCGTGAGCCGCCAGACGCTGGAGGTAGTCGTTGTACGCCTGTCGTTCGGCTTCCGCGCGTGCCGCCGATCGTTCTCGCCGTCGGGTGGTGCGCTCGTCCGAGCGCTGCCACTGGAGGAAAAGGACGCCCAGGACGAAGAGAGTCGGCAGCTCGGTGAAGCCCCAGGCGATGCCGCCGCCAACGGCCTGGTCCGCCAGCGGCGCGATCCCCCAGCCGGGGATCGGCGCACGGTAGAAGCCGACCACGAGACTGACCGCCATCATCAGCATCACGCCGAAGAACGCGTGGAAGGGCGCCGTCGCCGCGAGCTCCAGGATCCGCACGGTCGGCACCGCGTACTTGCGCAGGCCGCGGGAGGCCCGGCGAGGTGTCGGGTCGACCCCGAGCACGCACCAGAAGTAGAGGAACCCGATCGCGATGAAGTGCAGCAGCATCAGGTTGTGTCCCCACATGGTGCCCATCAGCCCGTCGAAGATCGGCGTGAAGTACAGGCCGTAGAGGCTGGCGAGGAAGAGCACAAGCGCCGTAGCGGGGTGTGCGACGAACCGCGCCGGGGGGCTATGGAGCACGGCGAGCAGAGCCGATCTCGCCGACCGCGTACCTGCCGGCCGGGCTGGCAGTGCCCGCAGCGCAAGGGTGATCGGAGCGCCGAGCACGAGGAAGATCGGCGCGAGCATCGACAGCACCATGTGCTGGACCATGTGCGCGCTGAACAACTCCATCCCATAGCCGTCGATCCCGGTCGCCGTCATGGCGAGCACCGTCAGGATCCCCAGCGTCCAGAACAGCGTGCGGCTCACCGGCCAACGGTCGCCGCGGCGCCGCAGCAGGACGACGCCCGTGACATAGAGGGCTGCCACGACGAGCATCAGCACGGGGATGACCGGGACGGGTTGCGGATGCAGTGCGATCATCCGGGCGAACGTGGGCGGCGCCATCGGCATCCACATCGGCCCGCTCATGGCGTGCACCGATGGCGGGTCGACGGCAGGCGTTGACCCGGAGAGCAGCTGGGGTACCATCACTGATGCATTCATGCAACAGTTGCAACTGTACACGACTCGCTCGCGGCGACGAAAGGATCCGATCACGCCACCGCTCGCACACTTTCCTCTCTGGTTCACGGCCGTTGCCGTGACCTCACTCCTCATCGGTGTCGGATGTGCGGCCTGGACGGCGGTGGACGTGATCCGCCGGCCGCAACCCATGAGGGTGATGGCGGTGGTTTGGCCGGTGACGATGCTCTTCGCCGGCCTGGTGGGACTCATCTTCTACCTGTCACACGGGCGATCGGAGGCGAAAACCGGCGGCGACCATGACGAGGACGCGTCGATGGGCGTATCCGTTGCGAAGGGCACCAGTCACTGTGGCGCAGGCTGTGCCCTGGGCGATCTCATCGCGGAATGGCTGGCTTTCGCGATTCCGGTCGTGGCGGTGCTGGGCGGCTGGGGATGGTTCTTCGAGGACAAGATGTTCGCGGTCTGGGTGATCGACTTCGTGCTCGCTTTCGTGATCGGCATCGCCTTCCAGTACTTCGCGATCGCACCGATGCGAGACCAGAGCGCCGGGCGAAGCCTGCTCGATGCGATCAAGGCCGACGCCGCCTCCATCACGGCATGGCAGGTCGGCATGTTCGGGTTCATGGCCCTCATTCAGCTGGTGCTGTTTCCCGCGTGGTGCGGTGGGCGCGCGCCGGTGAACTCGCCGGAGTTCTGGTTCGCGATGCAGGGGGCGATGCTCGCGGGCTTCGCCACCAGCTACCCGGTCAACTGGCTGCTCGTCCGGTCGGGAATCAAAGAGCGGATGTGAACCGGTGCGACAGCGTCCAGCGAAGGCTGGCGGGGAGTACGATGTCGCCTGGTGCGCCGGGAAGTCTGGTCGGCGGATGACCTGACTGGTCATCCTCGTGAAGGACGGAGCACCCATGCCCCCCGTTGCAACCTCGACTACACCCCCTCGCGCGATCTCCCGACATCTCCGGTCCGGCCCGATCCTGCTGATCGCTTTCGCGTTCGCGGTGATGGCCGACCCGGTGTCGTCCGTGGCATACGCGGTCGAGGCGGCTCTGCGCGCCCTCAACGGCGACCTTGCGTTGCTGCTGCCGACGATGGGTCTCGTCGTCGCGATCATCGCGCTGGTGATCATCAACTACCGGCAGCTGGTGTCCCGGTATCCGCAGGGCGGGGGAGCGTCGGCCGCGGTCGGTGAGGCGTTCGGCGACGGATGGTCGTTCATCCCAGTTGGTGCGCTGGTGGTGGATTTCGTGCTGACGATCGCGATCAGCGTCTCGGCCGGGTCCTCGGCGGTGATCGCCTATTTCCCGGCTCTGGCGCCATACCGGCTGGTGCTCGCGCTGGGTCTGGTGGTGCTGGTGGGCGGTCTGACGTGGTTCGGGCACCTCGGGCGGCTCTTCTTCGCCCTGTTGACCATCGCATTCATCGTGGTAGCCGTCGCGGTGCTCGTGTTCGGCCTGTGGGCCCAGCCGCAACCGACCGGGACCATCACCTCCACCCCCGGTCATGCGGCTCCACTGGCGGTGGTGCTGGCGTTCCCGGTCGCGATGGCTTTGGCGACGGGTGTGGAGGCGCCGTCGTCCGCGATCGCGCAGCTCGGCCAATTGAACGACGACGGTCGGCGCCGCTTCGGGCGGATCACCCTGATGCTGACGCTTGTCGTGGTCGGTGTGATCACCCTCGGGATTGCGGCGGAGGCGACTCGGCTGCAGATCGGAATCCCGCCGGCCGAGTCGACGCAGATCGCGGAGCTTGCGCGGGTGGCGGCGCCCGCACCGCTGTTCGCCGCATTCCAGTTCGTGACTGCTCTCCTGCTGCTGTCTGCGGCGAGTTCCTCGTTCCAAGCCGGTCCCGGTCTTCTGAAGGCTCTTGCCGCTGATGTGTCCGCGGGCGGGCGGAGCGGGATCCTCCCGGGGGTACTGGGGCGAACGAATCGGCACCACACGCCGTATTGGGGTGTCGTGGTCTTCGTTGTCCTGGCGGGGGTGATCACCGCGATAGCGGGCGGTAGTGATCAGGAGCTGGTGCTGTTCTACGCCGTGTCGGTGTTCCTGAGCTTCCTGGCGGGGTTGCTGGCCATGGCACGGTTCTCGTGGCGTGAGCGCCGGATCGGGTCGCTGCTGCTGAATATCGCGGGCGCGGTCGTGGTGGCGTTCACTTTGGTGGCGAACCTCTCGCGTGGGCTCCCGATCGTCAGCCTCGTCGCCGCCGTGGCGATCGCCGGTGGACTCTACGCGAGGTGGGTGCGCAATGGGCGCCCGGCGGGCATCCGTAACGCCGCGGCGGAGGCCGAAGAAGAACCGGACGAGTGATGTCAGGCGGCATGGTGCTGTCCGGAGTCACCCGTACCTACGCGGGCGGAGCCGGGATCCGCGGTGTCGAACTGGCGGTGGCGCCGGGACAGGTCCACGCGCTGGTCGGGTTGAACGGCGCAGGCAAGTCCACCTTGATGAAGGTGCTGCTCGGCATGATTCGGCCGGCCTCAGGGACCATCCGGATCGCCGACGTCCCGCTGCAGTCGGCGGGCGCAGGAGTGTGGTCGCGGGTAGGGCATCTCGTCGAGGGTGCGCTGATCTACGGTGAGCTCACCGTTACCGGCAACCTGCGAATGTCGGCCGCCCTGCACGGCGTGCCCAGGACCGGCCGGGACGCACTGGTCGGCACGAGCATCGAAGAGTTCGGGCTGCTGCGATATGCGCACCGCCGCGCACGCACCCTCTCGTTCGGCAACAGACAGCGGCTCGGACTGGCTGCCGCCCTCCAACATGACCCGGACTTCGTGGTCCTGGACGAGCCGACGACCGGTCTCGACCCGTCGGGGACCATCCTGCTCCGGGAAGAGCTTCGACGGCGTGCCGGCGCAGGCGCAGCCATCCTCATCTCCAGCCACCACCTCGACGAGGTCTCTCGCGTCGCCGATCGCATCACCGTCATCAACGATGGACGCATCATCGGCCGCTTGACGCCCGGCGGTTCCGAGCTCGAGCGGACCTTCTTCGCTCTTGTCCTCGCTGACGACGAACAGCGCCGTTCGCGTGGAGAAGAAGCCCCATGAACGGGGTGTTCCCGACGGCCATAGCGGTCGAGCTGGCTAAGTCGGTCCGCGCCCGCGTTCCGCTCGTGGCGGCCGTGCTCCTCGTCCTCGGCGTCGTTGCCATCAGCGCCGCGGTC
This sequence comes from Leifsonia sp., assembly GCF_051955155.1. Lineage (NCBI taxonomy): Bacteria > Bacillati > Actinomycetota > Actinomycetes > Micrococcales > Microbacteriaceae > Leifsonia > Leifsonia sp. Next base: position 7,453 of record NZ_JBQCGZ010000161.1, on the reverse strand, counting down.
ATCGCCGCGGTCACGAGCGGGCCCCCCGAGGTGGTCGCGAAGCTGGGTCCTGTCGTCCGGGGAGGCGGATGGGCCGGCTACGTCGATGCCGCGCTGCAGGTCACCGGGGCAGCGGGAGCCGGCGCATGCGGCATCCTGATCAGCTGGAGCTTCGGGCGCGAGTTCGCCGAAGGGACCATCCCGGGACTGTTCGCCCTCCCGGCCTCCAGGACGTCGCTCGCCGCAGCCAAGCTCGCTGCCTTCTTCGTGTGGACGCTCTGCGTGGCGGCCGGCCTCGTTGCAGCCCTGCTGACCGCGGGTTTCCTGATCGGGTTAGGTGCTCCGCGGGCGACGGATCTGGAAACGGTCGTCGGACGTCTGCCGGTGCTGCTGCTGACGACCGCAGGCATGACAGTGCCCGCCGCGTGGGTGTCCACGCTCAGCCGTGGACTGATGGGCGGTATCGCCACGACGGTCGTCCTATTAGCGAGCGCCCAGGTGATCGTCTTCTCTGGCGGAGGCACCTGGTATCCACCGTCAGCCCCAGCGCTCTGGGCGCTCGCGCCCTCCCCGTCGACTGCCGTCACCCTGCTTTGGTCGCTCCTGCTCCCGGCTGCGGGTATCGCAGCGACCATCGTCAGTTGGCATCGCCTTCAGCTCGATCGATGAGGCCCTGCCGGATACGATCCGACCGCGCCCCCTTGGAATCTGATCTGTTGGCCTGCTTGCGCGATAGATGGCCCAGCCGATCTCACGCGAGAAAGCCACCTGGAGCGTCGGTGATCGACTGGAGACTGCGCCTGTGCGGCCGGGCGCAGGTGAATGAGGAGCCGCCTGCGGCGGCGCTGCACCTACTGCCTTGTTTGTCTTTCCGTCGGCCGATCGTAACTCGTTCCCGGTTCCCCGTGCCGGGCTTTCGCGGCATATCCTCGCTCCGCTGCGCTCCCTCCGGTACTGCAGGGCGGGTTGGTCGGAGTCGTCGGCTCGCTCAGCCCGAGCATGGACGATAAGAGGGACTGCGTCGAGACCGTCAGCCGATACGCAGTCGATGGATGGGCGATTGCTGCCGACCCGTTCACACCGATCGGGCGCGTGGCTGCGCCAACCGCTGAGGCGGCGTGCGTTCCGTTCGTGAGTCTCAGCAGGCTGCGGGAGCGCCGACGACTTCTCGTCAGTGGTCCGGCGGACAATCGCCTCATCGACTCAAGGGGTGTCGGACATGGGATCGATTGAGTCCTACGAGACCGCAGCGGGCAAGCGATATCGGGTTCAGTACCGAACGCCCGACCATCGCAACACGATGAAGCGGGGCTTCACCACGAAGCGCGCAGCGGAGCTCTTCCTTTCGTCGGTAAATGTCTCGCAAGCCAAGGGTGAGTGGGTCGACCCGACCAAGGCGAGGACTCCGGTCTCGCACGTGGCCGAAGAGTGGTTTCGTGCCCAGGTGCAGGTGAAACCAACGACTCGCTCGGGCTACCGATTCCACCTCGACAAGTACGTGCTCCCGCGATGGGGCAACATTCGGCTCGTGGACGTACGGCACGGCGACGTCCAAGCATGGGTGGGGGAACTCTCGACCACCCTCGGGCCCTCCATGGTGCGGCAGATACACCTTGTCCTGGCTGGCGTACTTAAGTACGCGATACGCGATGGGCGCATCACCTTCAACCCCTCCGACGGCATTCAATTGCCTAGGCTGTCATCGCGCGAGCACGGGTACCTGACGCACGCGCAAGTGCGGGCGCTGGCGGCGGAATGCGGAGATCAGGGTGACGTCGTCCTCTTCCTCGCATATGCGGGGCTCCGCTGGGGAGAGATGGCCGGCCTCCGGATCAACCGTGTCGACTTCACGCGCCGACGGCTCGACATAGCCCGCGCGGTCTCCGAACCCCGCGGAGTGATCGTCTGGGGAACACCGAAGAATCACGAGCGGCGGTCTGTCCCTTTTCCTAACCTACTGACGGCTCTGCTCGAGGCGCGGTGCGCCGATCGCGACCCCGAGGCGCCGGTCTTCGTCGGTGCCGATGGCGGTGTGCTGTGGGCCGGCAACTTCCGCAACCGAGTCTTCAACGCGGCGGTCGCCCCGTGCATGACGGAGGACGACACTTTCCCGCGGCTGACTCCCCACGACCTCAGGCACACGGCCGCGTCGCTCGCCGTGTCGGCCGGCGCGAACATCAAATCCGTGCAACGGATGCTCGGCCATGCGTCCGCCGCGATGACCCTGGACGTCTACGCGGACCTCTTCGACGATGACCTCGACGACGTTGCGAACGCACTCGATGCCCAGGGTGCGAAATCAGTCGTAGTCAAACTGTAGTCAAACGCCGATTCGGTAGCCGCGACCAGCAAACGAAAAACCCCGGATTCCGATTGGGACCCGGGGGTTTTCTCTGGTGGCTCCGACCGGCATCGATCCGGTGACCTTTCGATTTTCAGTCGAACGCTCTACCAACTGAGCTACAGAGCCTCACCGCCGAGGCGGTGGTAGACGGAAGCCCTTCCGAATGGAAGGGCTTCTCGCCGTGGCGACCCTGACGGGACTTGAACCCGCGACCTCCGCCGTGACAGGGCGGCACGCTAACCAACTGCGCTACAGGGCCTTACTGTGGTGCTTTTCAATTGTAGTGGACGTCATCGGTGCCGAAGGACCGTGACCCCAACGGGATTCGAACCCGTGCTACCGCCGTGAAAGGGCGGCGTCCTAGGCCGCTAAACGATGGGGCCGGATCGTCCCGAATCGCTTGCGCTTTCCGATGACCACCGACGAACAAGCATACGGAAGTCCGCTTCATTAAGCGAATCGGCGCCTCCACCCGGGCGGGTCGCCCGCGCGCGGGTTCGCGCCACGCCCCGCACCAATGCCCGGACGTCCGCGCAACGCGTGGGTAGATTGCGAGCGACGGTCCCCCCGGCCGTCCTCGCCGACCGCACATCCCCGTGCCCTTCCCGCCTGCCCCGCAACCCTGGGCCTGCGGAAAGGGAGTTGCTAAAGTTGCACACGGTGACAGTGGGACTGATGTGACTGGCGTGACAGAAGATGACTGGTGTGAACGGTTCGGTATGAGGATGAGACGCGAGACCAGCAGGAGCCGACGGCGGCCGTCGGCCCCGCGAGGTGCCAGGACCCTCCGCGCCGCCCTGGCCGGTCTCGCCGTCGCGGTCGTCGCCAGTGTCGGCGCCGTCGCCGTCCCCGCTTACGCGGACTACCCCAGCTGGCAGGACGTCCAGAACGCCAAGAAGAACGAGGCCTCCGCCTCCGCGACCGTCACGCGCATCAACGGGCTGATCGCCCAGCTCAAGGGCGAGGTCGCGTCCACCCAGGCCGATGCGGAGAAACGCGGCGCGGAGCTGCAGGTCGCCGAGGCGAACTACGACCGCGCCGACATGAAGGCCCGCGACCTCGAGGCGCAGGCGACCGCCAGTCAGAAGAAGGCCGACGCCGCGAGCGCCCAGGCCGGCAAGCTCGCCGCCCAGCTCTACCGCACCGGTGGCCGCAACCTCACCGCCAACCTGTTCCTGAGCGGCAACGGCGCATCCACCTCGAGCCCCGATCAGCTCCTCGCCGACCTGGGCAGTATGTCCAAGCTCGTCGAGCAGTCGAACAAGGTCTACGCGGACGCGAAGGCCGCCCAGAACTCGGCCAGCGCGCTGTCCGCGCAGGCCGCCGTCGCCAAGGCCGAGCGCCAGAAGCTGCAGGTCGCCGCGCAGGAGGCGCTCAAGGCGGCGATCGCCGCGGCCAAGGCGGCGCAGGACAAGCTCGCCGAGCAGCAGAAGCAGATCGTCGTCATGCAGGCGCAGCTGAAGGCTCTGCGCGACAAGACGGCGAAGACCGTCGCCGGCTACGAGAAGGGCGTCGCGGCGGCCGCGGCCGCTGCAGCGGCGCGCGGGTCGGGCGGCCTCCCCGGCGGCTACGTCGGGCCGATGGGATGGGCGGTCCCCGCTGCGGGACCGATCACCGACGGCTTCGGCGCCCGTCCCTCTCCGGGCGGCGTCGGCAGCACCTATCACATGGGCATCGACATCGGCGCGGGCTGCGGCTCCCCGATCTACGCCGCGTACGGCGGCATCGTCGAGTACGCCGGCCCCAACGGCTCCTACGGCAACTTCGTGCTGATCAACAACGGCGGCAGCACGCAGACGGGCTACGCCCACATCCGCGACGGCGGCATCCTGGTCGGCATCGGCCAGCGCGTCAGCGCGGGGCAGCCCATCGCACGCGTCGGCACGACCGGCGCTTCGACCGGATGCCACTTGCACTTCGAGGTCAGGATCGACGGCCAGAAGATCGACGGCATCCCGTTCATGAGAGACAGGCAGGCACCCCTTGGCTAGCGACCCCTCGAAGAACTCGCGCGTCCGTCCCGGTCTCGCGATCGGCGCCGGAGTGATGGGGGCGGTCACCGCGTCCATCGGCATCGTGACCCCGGCACACGCCGTCGACTACCCCTCGTGGAACGACGTGCAGCAGGCGAAGGCGAACGTCGCCGAGCAGCAGGCGATGATCGACAACATCACCTCGCTGATCGGCAACCTGCAGTCCTCCGTCGACGCCGCACGCGTGGCGTCGGAGAAGGCGGCGGAGGCGTACTTCCAGGCGAAGGATGCTCTCGAGGCCGCCACCACCAAGGAGGCGGACCTCAAGAAGCAGGCGGACGCGGCGGAGGAGAAGGCCAAGACCTCGCAGATGCGCGCCGGCCTGCTCGCCTCGCACCTCGCGAAGTCGGCGGGCGGCGGCGACCTCAGCACCGAGCTGATGCTCAAGGGCGGCGGCTCGGGTTCCGACGCCGACAAGCTCCTGTTCCAGCTCGGCACCATGAGCAAGCTGACCGAGCAGTCCAAGGCCGTCTACGACCAGGCCACCACGGACAAGAACAACGCCCAGTCGCTGAACGCGCAGGCCACGGTGGCCAAGAAGGAGCGCGAGGCGCTGGCGACCAAGGCGTCCGAGGCCCTCGCCGCCGCGCAGCAGGCGCAGAGCGCGGCGCAGGCGGCGCTCGCCGAGCAGCAGAGCAAGTCGACGCAGCTGGTCGCCCAGCTGGCGACGCTCAAGAACACCTCGGCCCAGGTCGAGGCCGCGTACCTGCAGGGCGAGCAGGTCAAGGCGCAGCAGGCCGCGGCGGCGAAGGCCGCCGAGGAGGAGCGCATCCGCCAGCAGCAACAGCAGCAGCAGGAGCAGCAGCAGAACCAGGGCGGCGGCAGCGGCGGCGGTGGAGGCGGCGGCAGCACCGGAGGCGGTGGCGGCAACACCGGTGGCGGTGGTGGCGGCGGCAGCACCCCTGCCCCGCCGAACGGCAACGTCGTCCAGACCGCGATCTCCTACGCGCGGGCACAGCTGGGCAAGCCATACATCTTCGGCGGCGAGGGCCCGAACGGCTACGACTGCTCCGGCCTGACGATGAAGGCGTACGCGTCCGCCGGCCTCTACATCGGCTCGCACTCGGTCAACAACCAGTACTTCACGGCGGCCAACCGCGGCCAGCTCGTCTCCTACGGCAACAAGCAGCCGGGCGACCTGATCTTCTGGGGCGACGCCCCCGGCGACTTCTACCACGTGGGCATCTACATCGGCGGCGGCCAGATGATCGCCGCGCCCACGGAGGGCGACGTCGTCAAGATCCAGTCCGTCTGGGGCTCGCCCTGGGGGATGGTCGCGCGCCCCTCCGCGTGACCCGCGACGGCTGACCCGCGGTCTGGGGGCCGCGGGCTCCCGCAGGCTTCCGGTAGAAAGAATCGTTCGCCCGCCAGAGGCGACCGATGGGGGAGTCGCCGGTGAAGGCAGGTTCAGTGCGCGGGCGCGTCGTCGCGCTCGCAGCGATCGTCAGCATGACCGTTCTGTTCGCGGGCGTCGCGTCGCCCGCGTTCGCGGACGAGGCAGGCGACGGCCCTGCGGCGGCGACGCCCGGCCCGACCACGAGCCCCGACCCGGGTGCGACGGCCGATCCTGAGGCGACCCCGGACCCGACGGCGACGCCCGACCCGACGGCGACGCCCGACCCGACGGCGACGCCCGACCCGACGGCGACGCCCGACCCGGGTGCGACCCCGGACCCGGGTGCGACCACGGACCCGTCCACCCCCGACCCGACGGCGACTCCGGGCGCAGGAGCGACGCCCGCGCCTTCGCCGACCGACACCCCGGCTCCGCAGCCCCAGGCGGCCGCGGCTCCCGCACCGAAGGACCTCGTGCTCACCTCGCCGCAGGACGGCGACGAGATCCACGGTCCCCGCGTCGTGACCTTCACCGGCCGCGCGCCGGTCGGATCCCGCATCGTCATCCAGAACGACCTCGGCGACACCGTCGGCCGCGTGACCGCGGACGCCGCAGGCGACTTCAGCGTGCAGGTCACCGTCGCCGACACCGCGTCCTACCTGCAGTACTTCGATGTCACCGGGAAGGCGGGCGCCCGGACGCTCACGGAACAGTTCGTCGGCGTCGTCTTCGACGCGCCGCAGAGCGCTCAGCCCGTCGTGCTCAGCCCGCACAGCGGGGACACCGTCGTCGCGACGCACCTGCTGACCGACTTCGACGGCGGCGCCTCGATCGCCGTCTCCGGCACCTCCGCCCCGGGCGACGTGGTGTGGATCAGCAGCCCGGACTCGGACGACGACCCCGCAGGCTACGGCATCGCCTTCGCCGACGACAGCGGCGCCTGGACCACGCGGATCTCGATCACCTCGGGCGTGTGGACGCTGGAGGTGACCGCGCAGGCCTACGGCGACAGCGATGGCCCGATCACCCGCCCCTCCGACCCCGTCGTCATCAGCGACCTCACGGTGCACGCCGACGAGAGCTGCGTCAGCGGGCCCATCATCACCTCGCCGGTCCCGGACGAGTCGACGGTCGAGTCGGGCGGCGCCTCCGGACCCGACGAGCCTCAGACGCCGTCGGACTGGATCGCCCGGTACGGCGCGCAGGTCTCCGCCGCGGCCGACCCGGCGCATCCGGGGAATCTGCTCGTCCCCGTGACGGGCATCGGCGATCCCGGCTCGGGCGTCCAGGTCTACAACGCCGATCCCGACACGGCGCTCGCCTATCTCGAGACGCTGACCGACGAGGTCTCCGGCGGCGATCCCAGCGCCGCTCCCGCCTACGACGGTCGCGTCGTCGTCGGAGCGGACGGCACCTGGGCGACCACGCTCTCCGTGCCGCCGGGCCCGCGGATGCTGATCGCGTTCGGCTACGGGCCGGAGCGGACCGGTGGCCGGTGCGTGACCGCGGGCGACGTCGGCGCGTTCAACGCGACCGCGAAGGCCGTCGTCGCGCCGGCGGCGGTCGACGGCGGCGCGACCGTCGAGCTCGCGGACACCGGATCGGACGCGACGACTCCGCTCCTGCTCGTCGCCGCGCTCCTGGTCGCCGGAGGCGCGAGCCTCGCGACCACGCGCAGGCGCTCCGCTCGATCCCGGCGCGGCTAGCTCCCCGGGCGGCAACGGAAAGGGCCGGCGCATCCGCAGTGCGGGATGCGCCGGC
>NZ_JBQCGZ010000160.1:0-8766 GCF_051955155.1 Leifsonia sp. | reverse complement strand
CATCTCGTACATCATGATGCCGAGCGCGTAGATGTCACTGCGGGCGTCCGCGATGCCGCGGGTGACGAGCTCGGGGGAGAGGTAGGCGATCGTGCCGAGCAGCGCCTGCCCGGTCGCGGTGTTCGCGCTCGCGGCGCGGGCCAGCCCGAAGTCGCCGATCTTGATGCGGCCGTCGTCGGCGAGCAGCACGTTCTCCGGCTTCAGGTCGCGGTGGACGATGCCCGCCTTGTGCGCGGCGGCGAGTCCGCTGAGCACGGCCTCCATGATGTCGATGGTCTGCTCGGGGGTCAGCTTGCCGTAGTCCTTGAGCAGGTCGCGCAGCGTGATGCCGGGCAGGTACTCCATGACCAGGTACGCCATGTCGGAGTCCTGGCCCTGGTCGAAGACGTTGACGACGTTGGGGTGGGCGAGCCGTGCGGCCGAGCGGGCCTCCTGCACGAAGCGGCTCTTGAAGGTGTTGTCGTCGGCGAGGTGGCCGTGCATGATCTTGATCGCGACGCGGCGCTCCAGGCGCAGATCGGTGGCGAGGTAGACCGTGGCCATGCCGCCCCGGGCGATCCGCGAGCGCACCTGATAGCGGCCGTCGATGAGACGGCCGATCATGGGGTCGGTCTGGCTCGTGGTCACGGATCGAGTCTAGGGAACGGCGGGTGCGGGAACCCTGCAAAACACCGGTGTGCGGCGTCGCCGTGACCGGGCTGTGACCTTTGCGCGGTCACGGGGCGGCCTCGCGGGCTCAGCCGAGCTGCGCGAGCCACGCGCGCGCCGACGTCTCCCACTTCGCATACGCGGTCGGGAATGCGGAGATCTGCACGGCCTGCGCCGCCTGGGCGACGCTCATGCGCGACCAGCCGGGGATGTCCAGCAGGCCCCTGGTGCGTCCGGCGTTGGGGTTGCCGGAGCCGCCGTAGAACGCCTTGGTGGCGCGGACCGGGTCGAGCACCTGGGCGGGTGTGCCCCAGCCGGTGCTCGGGCGCTGCTGGAACAGTCCGAGCGAGTCGCGGTCGCCGTAGCGGACGTTGCGCAGGCCCGACTCCTGAGCGGCGGCCGCGAGCGCGACGACGATCCCCTGGTCGGGGACGCCCTGCTCGCGGCCGATGCGGATGATGAGTGCGGCGTTCGCCCGCATCTCATCGGTCAGGGCGACGACTCTGCCCGGCTGGACGCTGACGGCCGGCGCGGGCGCGACGGCGGCGTGCGGCGCGATCGGCGTGCTGACGGCGGCCGTCGCCATCCCGGGGATGGTGACGAGCTGGCCGGGGAAGATCAGGCTGGAGGAGCTCAGGCCGTTCGCGCTGAGCACCGCCTTCGTGGAGACGCCGAAGCGCGCCGCGATGCCGCTGATGGTGTCGCCGGAGACGACCTTGTACTTCGTGCCGACGGCGTTCGGCGCCGGCGCGGCGGGAGCACTCGGCCGGCTCGGGGCCGCGGCGGAGCCTCCGCCCAGGGCGAGCACCTGGCCGGGGAAGATCAGGCTCTTCCAACTGAGCCCGTTGCGCGCGAGGACGCTCGCGGTCGACAGGCCGAACCGCGCCGCGATGCCGGAGACCGTGTCCCCGGACCGGACGGTGTAACTGGCAGGGGCCGCCGCGACGGAGGTCTGCGCCTCCGACGTCCGCGAACCGGTCGGGATGCTCGAGGTGATGGTGTCCTGCGGGCCCGTCGGCTGCTGCGGCTTCTCCTTCGCCCGCTCGGCGTCGGCCGGAGCGGCCGCCTGCGCGGGGGAGACCAGGCCGAGCGTCACCGCGATCGAACCCGCCACCGCGATGGGGACGGTGCCGAGGATGCCGACTCTCCGCTTCCGTGCGCGGTCGTCCGCGCCGCCTGCTGCGCTCTCGATCAGAGCCATTCTGACCCCCAGTTGAGTGACAAAGCCGGTCCCCACGCTGACACAGGTTGAGAGAAGAGTCAACCAGTGTGACAGATGTGAAACGAGTTTACATGACTGTAACAATCGCACTCGCTCGTGCTCCCGGCCCTGGCGTGGCACGCTTGTTCCTGTGAGTGAGCACGTCCTGGCCACCGAGTGGCTGACCATCCCCGACCTCGTCGACCAGCTCGGACTCGGTGTCAGCCGCGTCCGCCGCCTCATCGAGGACAAGCACCTGGGCGCGAAGCGCGTCGACGGAGTCCTCAAAGTCCCCGCGCTGTTCCTGCGCGACGGCGAGCCGCTCGGGGAGCTGCGCGGCACGCTCGTCGTGCTGGCCGACGCCGGCTTCGGCGACGAGGAGGCGGTGGACTGGATGCTGACGGAGGAGGAGAGCCTCGGCACCACCCCCATCGAGGCGCTGCGCGCAGGCCGCAAGGCCGAGGTGCGCCGCGTCGCTCAGGCCCTCGCCTGACGGTCTCTTCGCGGGCGCGGCGAGGGGGAGAGGCGGTGCGGCCGACACGCACCACCCCGATCGAGGTGTTGCGCGCCGGCCGAAAGGCCGAGGTGCGTCGCGTCGCTCAGGCCCTCGCCTGGCGGTCCCTCGCGGGCGCGGCGAGGGGGAGAGGCGGTGCGGCCGACACGCACCACCTCCATCGAGGCGCTGCGCGCAGGCCGCAAGGCCGAGGTGCGCCGCGTCGCTCAGGCCCTCGCCTGACGGTCCCTCGCGGGCGCGGCGAGGGGGAGAGGCGGTGCGGCCGACACGCACCACCCCGATCGAGGTGTTGCGCGCCGGCCGAAAGGCCGAGGTGCGCCGCGTCGCTCAGGCCCTCGCCTGACGGTCCCTTCGCCGGCGCGGCGAGGGGGAGAGGCGGCGCCCCCGACGGCGCCGGGGCGACCCGCAACGAGGCGCCCCTCGGCGGCGTCAGGCGCTGCGGCGGGTGACGGTGACGGCGAGGTCGCGCAGCTGGGCCTTGGCGCTCTCGCCGATCGGGGCGGCGTCGAGCGCGGCGATCGCGCGCTCGACGTTGTCGGCGATCATCCGCTCCACCTTGTCGACGGCGCCGGACTCGCGGATGGTCATCTGCAGGGTCTGGATCTGCTGCGGCGTCAGCTCGGGGTCGCCGAGCAGCTCGTCGAGGGTCGCCCGAGCGCCGGCGGGCACGGCCTCCCTGGTGAGCGCGATGAGCACGGTCCGCTTGCCCTCGCGCAGATCGTCGCCGCTGGGCTTGCCGGTGACCTCCGCGTCGCCGAAGACGCCGAGCAGGTCGTCGCGCAGCTGGTACGCGATCCCGAGCGGGAGCCCGAAGCCACGCAGCGCATCCAGCTGGCCGACGGTCGCGCCGGCGAGGCTGGCGCCGATCAGCAGGGGCGACTCGATGGAGTACTTGGCCGACTTGTAGACGATGACCCGCTCTGCGCGTGCCAGCTGGTCGGCGTCCGGCCGGCCCTGCCAGCCGATCTCCTCGAAGATGTCCAGGTACTGGCCGGCGGTGACGTCCAGCCGCATCCGGTTGAACTCGGCGCGCGCCGCACGGCGCGCCGCCGGGCTGACCGTCTGGGTGAGACCCTCGTCGAAGAGCTCGTCGCTCAGGATGAGCAGGAAGTCGCCGAGCAGGGTGGCCGACCCGGTGCCGAAGCTCGCGCCGGAGCCCTGCCAGCCCTGCTCGTCGTGCAGCCGCTCGAAGCGCCGGTGCGCGGAGGGCGCACCGCGCCGGGTGTCCGAGTTGTCGATCAGGTCGTCGTGGACCAGCGCGGCCGCGTGGAACAGCTCGAGAGCACTCGCGACGGAGACCACCGCGTCCAGCGGGCCGCCGGCCACGACGGGGCCGTCGGCCGCGTCATCGCCCGCGCTGCGCACCGCCTGCCAGCCCCAGAAGCAGAACAGCGCGCGGAAGCGCTTGCCTCCGCTGAGAAAATCCCTCGAAAAAGCCGCAATCGGCGAGAGTTCGTCGGCGATGGAGACGAGAATGGATGCACGCGCATCGAGGAATCCATCGATTCTGGACTGGATGAGGTCGACGAATCGGATGCTTTCTGACACACGCCTAGCCTAGTCAGAGGCGTGCGGCTACAATCAGCCACACAACGCCAAGAACCCGCAAGAAAGAGGGGGATCCGGATGCCGCTTTCGGAACACGAGCAGCGCCTCCTCGAAGAGATGGAACGCAGTCTCTATCAGAACGATGCAGACTTCGTCGCCAAGGTGGGAGGCAAGCGGGCACGGCCCGCATACCGCTCCATCGTCCTCGGTGTGCTCATCGCCGTCGTCGGCGTCGTCGTGCTCATCGTCGGCGTCTTCTTCCAGCTGCCGATCGTCGGCATCCTGGGCTTCGTGGTGATGTTCGCCGGCGTGCTGCTGGCCATCGCCCCCGGCAAGAGGGTGGCGGTCGACCCCGACTCCCCGGCCGCCCGCGCCGCAGGCAAGTCCTCTCGGGCGCAGTCCGGCTTCATGGACAGGATGAACGACCGCTGGGACAAGAGGCAGGACGGGCAGGGCTAGCCCCTCCATTCTCCTCCCCAGCCCGCGACCGCAGGGCCGATCGATTCGATCGGCCCTTTTTTCATGCCCGCGGACACTCCACTGCGTGGAAAATCACTCCACTTTCCTCCACCCCTGATTTTCCCGTGATCACGCGGAAGTTTGGCCCCTAATCGGGGCAATTCGGCCGCACTAGCTGATTTTGTGGATGGAAGTGGAGTAAAGTGGAGGAAGCACCGCAGCCTTGGCCGGGAGATGGGGGTGGAGTCCGATGTTCCTCGGTACCCATGCCCCGAAGCTGGACGAGAAGGGGCGCATCATCCTGCCGGCCAAATTCCGGGATGAGCTCGCGTCCGGTCTCGTGCTGACCCGCGGCCAGGAGCACTGCGTCTACGTCTTCTCGAAAGCGGAGTTCGAATCGCTCCACGAGAAGATCCGCCAGGCGCCGGTGACGAGCAAGCAGGCCCGCGACTACCTGCGCGTGTTCCTCTCGGGGGCGAGCGCCGAGGTCCCGGACAAGCAGAACCGGGTGACCATCCCGGCGACGCTGCGCTCGTATGCGGGGCTCGATCGCGACCTGGTCGTGATCGGCGCGGGAAGCCGCGCGGAGATCTGGGACGCCGAGGCGTGGGAGACCTACCTCGCGGAGCAGGAGGCAACGTTCGCGAACACGGAGGAGGAGGTGATCCCCGGGCTGTTCTAGCGCCTGGCGCCGGACTCCCAGCCATACGCCCTGACACCACTTCCCCGGTGTCAGGTCGGGATGGATGGGGATCCGGAACCAGGGGCGGGGCCCAGCGAAGCCATGAGCGACGAGACGAACTCCGACATCCACACCCCGGTCCTCCTGGAGCGCTGCATCGAGCTGCTGGCTCCCGCCCTGCAGGAGCCCGGCGCGGTCTTCGTGGACGCGACCCTCGGCATGGGCGGCCACTCCGCCGGCGTGCTCGCGCGCTTCCCGGAGGTGACGCTGGTCGGGCTCGACCGCGACCCGGAGGCGCTCGCGATCGCGGGGGAGCGGCTGGCGCGCTTCGGCGACCGCGTGCACCTCGTCCACACGGTCTACGACGGCATCCGGGAGGCGCTGGACGGGCTCGGCATCGACACGGTGCAGGGCGTGCTGTTCGACCTCGGCGTCTCCTCGCTGCAGCTCGACCGCGTGGAGCGCGGTTTCTCCTACTCCAAGGACGCGCCGCTGGACATGCGGATGGACGGCACGAGCGAGCTGACCGCCGAGGTCGTCCTCGCCGAGTACTCCGAAGCCGACCTGCGCCGCATCTTCCGCGACTACGGCGAGGAGAAGCTCGCCGCACGCTACGCGAAGCGGATCGTGGACAGCAGGCAGAGCACGCCGCTGGTGCGCTCCGGGCAGCTCGTCGACCTTATCCAGAAGGCGACGCCCGCCGCCGTCGCCCGCCAGGGCCACCCGGCCAAGCGCGTCTTCCAGGCGCTGCGCATCGAGGTCAACCAGGAGCTCTCGGTGCTCGAGCGCGCCATCCCCGCCGCCATCGACGCCCTGTCGGTCGGCGGGCGCATCGTCGTGGAGTCGTACCAGTCGCTGGAGGACCGGATCGTCAAGCGCGAGCTGCAGACCCGGTCGCGCTCGAGCGCACCGGCCGGCCTGCCGGTCGAGCTGCCGGAGCACCGTCCCGAACTGAAGCTGCTCATCCGCGGAGCCGAACTCGCGGACGAGGACGAGAAGGCCGCCAACCCGAGGGCCACCCCGGTGCGCCTGCGCGCGGCCGAACGAGTGAGGAGGGACTCGTGAGCACTTTCCCGGCAGGCGCGACCGCACGGAGGCGGCCGGTCGTCCACTGGACCCCGTCGAGCGGGCAGGCGGCGACCGCCGCGGTCCTCCCTCCCGAGCCGATCGAGGCGGACAGGCAGCACGAGCGTCGCACGCACCTGGAGGTCGTCTCCACCCGCAGCCAGCGCCGTGCCCGGCCGCGCGCGCTGTACGCGGTCGTCGCGATCTCCGCGCTGCTGGTGATCGTCGTCGCCCAGCTGCTGCTGAGCATCGCCATCTCGCAGGGCGCCTACCAGCTGAGCTCGCTGCAGGGGAAGCAGACCGAGCTCCAGCGCTCCTACCAGGCGGCCTCCGAGGACCTCAACCGGCTCACCTCCCCGCAGAACCTCGCCGCGAACGCGAACGCCCTCGGGATGGTGAGCAACAGCAACCCCGCCTACCTCCGGCTCTCCGACGGGGCCGTCCTCGGCGCGCCGATCCCGGCGAGCGGGGCCGCAGGCACCGTCACCGGAGGCCAGGGCAACCTCGTCCCGAACGCGCAGCTGAAGGGCGTCCCGCTGGTGACGGCAGGCGGCGGAGCGGCGACCGGTGCCGCGAAGGCGACTGAGCAAGCTGGGAATTCCGCACGCACGGGTGCGGCGTCCGGGGCGCAGCAGAAGCCGTCCGTACCGTTGGAGGGAGCGTTGCCGACCCCGGTGACGCACTGACGGGACGGGCGTCACGCATGGTCACGAAGAGAATGCTCCGGCGGCGCACGGCGCTCACCGTCGCGGCGGTCGCCGCCACGGTCTGCATCCTCGGCGTCAAGCTGGTCGACATCCAGGTGGTGAACGCCGACGCGCTGCAGCGGAAGTCGATCAACACCAAGGAGGCGTCGACGACCCTCTACGGCAACCGCGGCGACATCGTCTCCGCGGACGGCACGGTGCTGGCGACGACGGTCTACACCTACAGCGCGCAGGCCTCCCCGCGGGATGCGGCGGGCAAGGGCGCGTCCGGCCGCGCCAAGATGGTCGAGGCGGCGAAGAAGATCGGCGCGATCACCGGCCAGGGCGGCGACGCCGTCCTCAAGCTGTTCGACGACGCGCTCAAGGCCGATCCGGAGTCCCAGTACGTGCTCATCAAGTCCGGCATGGACGTGAGCATGTTCGACAAGCTCGACAAGCTGCCGTACGGCTGGCTGACGTTTAACAAGACGCAGGCGCGCAGCTACCCGAACGGCGCCGTCGCCGGCAACCTCCTCGGCTACGTCTCGCAGGCGGGCAACGGCGGGCTCGAGCAGAGCGAGAACGGCTGCCTCGCCGGCCAGAACGGCGAGGAGACCTACCAGCGCGGAGCGGACGGCGTCGCGATCCCCGGCAGCACGGTGGTCCAGAAGGCCGCCAAGGACGGCGGGACGCTCAAGCTCACCATCGACAGCGACATGCAGTGGTTCGCCGAGCAGACGCTGGCCCAGCAGGTGGCGGCGACCGGCTCGAAGTTCGGCTTCGTCACGGTGGCCGAGGCCAAGACCGGGAAGATCAAGGCGATCGCCCAGTGGCCTGCTCTTGATCCCAACAACATCGACGCGACCGACCCGTCCTACTGGCGGCTGCAGCCGTTGACCGACCCGCGTGAGCCCGGCTCGACGTTCAAGGCGCTCACCGCGGCGATGCTGGTGGATCAGGGCAAGGCCGGCCCGGAGACGCAGGTGCTCGCGCCGTACTCGTGGCAGTCCGGCAACGGAGCCGACCTGCACGACTCCGGCTACCACGACACCCTGCGGCTGACCCTCACCGGTGTCCTGATGATGTCCTCGAACACCGGTATGTCGCAGCTCGGCAGCCGTCTCACCGATCAGACCCGCTACGACTACATGAAGAAGTTCGGGATCGGCGAGGACACCGGACTGCCGTACCCCGACCAGTCCTCCGGGGTCCTGCACCCGGTGAAGGACTGGGACGACCAGACCAAGTACGCCACGATGTTCGGCCAGGGCGTGTCGGCGACCCAGATCCAGATGGTCGGCGCGTACCAGGCGCTCGCCAACGGCGGGACCCGCATCCCGCTGACGATGGTCGAGGGCTGCCAGCAGCAGGACGGCACCCTGACCGACGTTCCGAAGACCACGCCCGTGAAGGTCGTGTCGCCGCAGGCGGCGAGCACGACGCTCGGGATGATGGAGTCGGTGACGACCAAGGGCGAGCTCGCCAAGCAGCTGCAGATCCCCGGCTACCGGGTCGCCGCGAAGACCGGAACCGCCCAGCAGGCGGACGGCCACGGCGGCTACCTGCCGTCGTACTACGTGTCCGTGATGGGCGTCGCCCCGGTGGACGATCCGCAGTACGTCGTTTCGGTCAACCTCGGCTTCCCGACTACCATTACTTCGTCGGCAGCCGCCGCTCCGCTGTTCCACACGATCATGAGCCAGGTGCTGAAGACCTACCGGGTGAAGCCTTCGACGTCGAGTCCGGCCGACTACCCGCCCTACTTCTAGAAACACCGTCTACTGAAAGTGAGCCCCGTGACAGGACCGGCGCCCTCATCCCTGCGCCCCGAGCATCCCGTCGCCCGCCCGCTCGCCCAGCTGGTAGCGGAGTTCGGGCTGGACTGCCGCGGGGGGCGCGCCCCCCGCCCGGGGGCCCCGGGGGGCCCCCCCCCCCCCCCCCCCCCGCCCGGGGCCCCGGCCGG
>NZ_JBQCGZ010000159.1:0-33924 GCF_051955155.1 Leifsonia sp. | reverse complement strand
ATCGTCAGCTGTACGCCGTCTCGGCGGGCGCCTTCCCCGGCGACGGCGTCGAAGAGCGTGTCCTGCCAGGGGTCCGCGACGACGGCGACGAGCGGGCGGTCGTCGACGGCGAGCGCGAGTGAGAACGCCGTCCACGGCACTGCGTTGGCGAGGTTCGTGGTGCCGTCCACCGGGTCCAGATACCAGGTGGGGCGCCCCGGCACGGCTTCGCCTCCGAATTCCTCGCCGACGAAGGCGTGGTCGGGGAAATGGTCGCGGACCCGTTCGCGCACGTACTTCTCGATCGAGCGGTCGACGACGGCGGGCAAGAACGCACTCGGTCGTGATGCCACACACATGTATCAGCCAGTGCCGCTGCGGTCGCGGCCGATCCGCCAAAAGGACAACGCGTCCCACCGACGGATTCGTGCCATCGCGATCAGGGAACGAGGGCAACGAAGCCAAGGCCGGTCGTTGCCTCCGCGGCAGTCAAGGCACCTTCGACATCATCGAGTCCGACATGGCTGACGTCCAGCGGGCCCAGGTCGACAACGCCCGATTCGATCTGGCGCCAAACGCGGTAGACGGTCTGGTTCGACGCCATCCACGAGCCGGCGAGCGTGAGCCGCCGCCGCATGAGCTCGCCATATGGGATCGGGAGGTCCTGCCGGACTCCCCCGAGCAACACAATCGTCCCGTCCACACGTGCGACATCGAAGCCCGCCATGGTCAGGTCAGGGGTGGGGGTGGGGCCAAGCGCGTCGATGACGACGTCTGCGTCACCGCCGAGGGCGTCCGTGATCGCGGCGGCATCATTCCTCCGGTCGCCGACGGAGCGGACCGCACGGACTCGCCGATCGAGGGCGGCAAGTCGGTCCAAGCTGGCGGTGTTGCGGCCCACAGCGGCGACGACGCCCGCGCCGCGGGCGAGGGCAAGAAGTGTCGCCGCTCCCCCGAGCTGGCCGCTGGCACCGATGATGGCGATCCTATCCCCGGCGCTCGCACCGCTGCGCTCCAGCGCGCTGGCGGCAACGGCTAGCCACGGAAGAAACGCGAGTCTCGCCACATCGGGATATTTCTCCGCCCCCGGAAGTGCGACCAGCGTTGATCCTGGCAGAATCGCCTGCTCGGCGAAGGTGCCCGTCCGCCAGACCCGGCGCATGCAGCTCGTCGTGGCGGTCTCGCGGCCCCGGCCGCCGATCCCGGTCCAACCGAGCAGCACCTCCTCCGGCTCTGCGATCCGCCCGGACGCGAGGAAACCGGTGATCGCTGCGATCTCACCCGGCCGCACGGAGTGCACATCGTCCGCCACAGCCTCAACCCGGCAGATACCGCCGATCCCGAGGACCGTCGGTAGCGCCAAGCCACCCCGGTCACCCGTCGTGAGCGCCCGGGTGTAAGCAGGAATCTGTGCCGAGAGCATGCGTACGACCGCGCTTCCCTCACGCAATTGCGGGTCGGCAACGTCGCTGACGGTGAGCGGTGAGCCGAGGGAATCCAGTGTCCACGCTTTCATACGCCCAGTCTCGGCCGGTCCAAGTACTGGCATCCAGAGCCCAGTTATGCTGGTATCCCATCTGCCAGAAGGGTGGCGACATGGACGGCGGCGATCTGCACCGGGCGGAGCTGGGCAGCTTTCTTCGCGCCAGACGTGAACGCATGTCACCAGCGCAGGTGGGGCTGCCCGTCAGCCCGCGGCGTCGCACGCCAGGGCTACGGCGCGAGGAGCTCGCGTCGCTGGCCGGCATCAGCACGACCTGGTACACCTTTCTCGAGCAGGGAAGAGACGTGCGCGCATCTCGTCAGGTGTTTGCAGCGATCGCAACGGCACTCCGACTGGATGGCGTCGAGCGCGATCATCTCTTCAGCATCGCCGCTGCCGGTCCAGCGGTCGGCGAGGAGCTCGCCGACATTAGCCCGGAGGTGGCCGCCGTTCCCGCGTTGCTCGAACCGAATCCCGCTTACATCACGGGAAGCGACTATGACCTGTTGGCGTGGAACGCGGCTGCAGCAGACCTGTTCACTGGCGCCTTCGAGGATGCCCGCCCGAATTTGGCCCGGTGGATGTTCCTCCGACCCGAGCCCCGCGTGATCCTGCCGGATTGGACAATCGTCGCGCAATCCCTGCTCGCTCGACTTCGCGCGAACGCGGGAAGACATCCCGGCTCGCCGCGCTTTCAGCGCCTCGAGGAGGAACTCCGCTCCGCCAGCGCAGAGGCCGACGAGTGGTGGCCGCGTTACGACATCGCCACTGCCCAGGCCGGGGTGAAGCGAGTCAGGATGCCCTCGGGCGCGCAGCGGCACCTGTCTCACGCCTCATTCCAGGTAGCAGACCGGGCGGAGCAAGTGCTCACCGTATACCGCACGACACCCGAAGAGCAGGGTGCCAGCTCCGCAACGTGAAGCCGTCCGGCGGCGACGACTTCGGGCGGCGCCCCTCACCACCCACGGCAGCAACGCCCTCACCCTGCGTGCTGGCTCAGAGCGTCGCGACGAACCTCGCGATGGCGTCGCTGAGGGCGTCCGGCGCCTCCAGCGGGATGAGGTGGCCCGTTCCCGGCAGCACGGTGAAGGTCGCGTCGGCGAGGTACGGCAGGAGGTTGTCGCGCAGGACCTCGACGGGTTCGACGCGATCGAGCTCGCCGCCGACGACGAGCGCCGGCACAGCGATCCGCCGGGTGCTGTCGCTGATGTCCTCGGCGATGCCGCGCAGCGGCCACTCGGTGCGGGCCTCGTCGGCCCCGCTCGCGAGCGAGTCCGCGACGACCCTGTCGGCCCAGCCCTCCGGCAGCGGCGACGCCGTCAGGACCTGGTCGCGGGCTCCCGCGACGGACTCGGCCGAGTCGTATGCGTGCGACAGTCCGGTCCGATACTCCGGAGTGATCATCGCGGCCGGCTTCGCGGGCCCCGGCCCGACCAGCACGATCCCGCGCAGGCCGTCCGGCCGGGTGGCGGCGACGAGCTGGGCGACCTTACCGCCCATGGAGTGGCCGACCAGAACATAGTCGTCAAGCCCGGCGTCGCGGACCGTCGCGAGCGCATCGTCGGCGAGCCGGCGGAGCGTGTACGGGCCGGGCAGGTCGCGGGACCGGCCCCAGCCGCGCTGGTCGACGGCGATGCTGTCCCTCCCGTCGAGACGGTCCCGGACCAGATCCCAGGTCCGGGCCGCGCCGCCCCAGTAGTGCAGGAACACGAGCGTCGGCCCGGTGCCACGGCGGCGGTCGGATGCGGGCAGATCGGTGTGGTTCGTTTCGGTCACAATTCTCCTCGATTGAGTTCGCTTGCCTTCTTCCATGCAAGCGGATGGTGGATATCCGGTCATCGGCAGAACCGGACTCGTCATGGTGCAAAATGGACTCGTGCCGTCCATCACGCAGATGCGCTACGCTGCGCCCGACCCCCGGGATCAGCAGGTGGAGACGCTCACCTTCGATGCTCTGCGGGCGATGAACAGCGGGGGCACCCAGCGCGCCGACTTCCACGTCCTGGCCGTTGTCGACGCCGGGACGGGCACGGTCATGGTGGACTTCGCCTCCTACCGGCTGTCGCCGGGGTCCGTCGCGTGGATCACGGCCGGCGCCGTGCACCGCTGGGCGGACGTCGGCGACATCGCGGGCCGGCTGGCCCTGTTCGTTCCGACCGCTCCCGTCACGGCTGCGACCCGCGCACTCGTCGCGACCCCGGGCGTCCGGCCGGTCTGGGCCATTCCCGCTGACGAGCGCCCGTATGTGGCTGCGGCGCTCGATCACCTGGTGCTGGAGACCTCGGCTCCGGCCGCGGGCGGTTCGGCGGAGCTCCCGGCGATCCTGCTCTCCGCCCTCCTCGGCCGGCTCCGGCCTCCCGAGGTGGAGGCCGAGGTGGAGGACCGGGTGTTCCGGGCGTTCCGAGACCGGGTGGAGACGGACTTCCGCGAGCACCACGATGCCGAGCACTACGCGCGTGCCCTGGGTTACGCCCCCCGCACGCTCTCGCGTGCCGTCGCGCGGGCGACCGGATCGACCGCGAAGGCGTACCTGGTGGAGCGGGTCGCGCTCGAAGCGAAGCGGCTGCTCGCGCATGACCGGCTGACGGCGGTCGCATGCGCTGCCGCCCTGGGCTTCACCGACGCGTCGAACTTCTCGGTGTTCTTCCGCCGGGCGACCGGGCAGAGACCAGGGGCCTGGCAGAAGTCCGTCGCGGGCGTGACGGCGTAGCCGGACCGGGCGGCGCGGCCCAGCGCGCACCGCGGTCGGGAAGGCAGCGCGCCGGGTCTGCGGAATCAGGGGACCGCCTGCTGAATCTCGCGATCGACAGCTACGGAGCCGAGCGCATCGTGTTCGGCGGCGAGCATCGGTTCTCCTCGCAGACGCAGCGGGGCACACATGGAGGAGAGATCGGATTCAGAGGGCGCTCACGGAATCCGGCCCACGCGGCGACGTGGCGGTTTCAGGTGGTGGATGCAACGAGGAGTTGATTCAACCCGTTGTCGCGTAGGCGCCGCGCGATCGCATCGGTGCGGGGGCGCGGACGGTGGAGGACCGGAAGAGCTGGTCGCTGAGGGACTCGATGCACATCCGCATGCAGCCGGTCAGTACGCTCAGATCGCCGAACTGGGAGCCGCGGATCCGGGATTCGACCGGGTGCTCCTCGTCTGACAGCGCGCGTTCAAGGGCGGGGATGAGCAGGTCCTGGATCGTGCCGAGGGTTCCACCGAGGATGATCTCCTCTGGGCCGAGGAGCCAGGCGATGGCGGTGATGCCGGGAACAAGCGCACGAGCCAGCGCGTCGACTTCGGCCATCGCGCCGGGGTCGCCTTCGCGCGCGCGGGTCACGAGGGCTTGCGCTGTGTCATGCCCGGGCGCTCGCTCGTCGTCTAGGCCCACGAGGAGTGTGCTCGTCAGGTGTCTGAGGCCGAGTTCCTTGGCCCAGGTGACCTCACCGGCCACACCGTTGCGCCCCCGGTGCAGTTCGTTGCGGAGGACGAGACCGACACCGATCCGCTCGCTGTCAGCGAAGATGTACGCGAAATCTTGGACCTCGCCGTCGCGTGACCACTTCTCGCCGAGCGCGGCGAGCTTGGCGTCGTTCTCCACCTTCACCGGGCAGTCGAAGAGCTCACCGACGGCGTCGCTCAGGGAGAAGCCCGTCCACTCTGGCATGGTCATGGGCAAGTCGACGGTGCCGTCGTCGTGCACGATACCCGGCGTTGAGACGGTCACAGCGACGACGGACGACCGGGCGACTCCGGCGCCTTCGAGTAGGCGGGTGACACAGTCGTCCAGCAATGCCAAGCGCTCTGCCCTCGATGTCTGGATAGGAAGCGTCTCGCGGAGGTCGCCGAGGACGGCGGTGGAGAGGTCGGCGACGGTCGCGTGGATCTGGCCCGCCTCCAGCTGCAGGGAGACGATGCAGGCGGCGTCGTAGCGGAAGGCGAAGCTGCGAGCGGGTCGGCCGACCGGACGGGTGTCGGGGGAGGGGCCGTCGAGCTCGCTCACCCAGCCGCTGTCCATGAGGTCGTCGAGGATCAGCTCGATCGTCCTGCGCGAGAGCCCGGACTCCTTTTGGAGAAGGGTCATCTTCGCCGGACTGGTTCTGTAGAGGATGCCGAGTGTGGTGGCGGCGTTGCGCTGCCTCATCTCCACGTGATCCATGAGTGGTCTACCCCTTCGTGCCGCCCTGATTCTACGCGAAACAAAATAATTTTGCTATTACCGCGCATAATTGCTACTGTTCCCGATCAACAGCGAGTGCGATTCGAGCACGAGCTGGACGAGACTTCGAAGGAGAAGGGCGAGCGTGACTGCACAGAAAGACCAGCTCGGCGTCGGCATCGTCGGCTGCGGCAACATCTCGGGAGCGTACTTCCGCGGACTGACCCGGTTCGACGGGCTGCGGATCGCGGGCTGCACGGATTTGAGCCAGGAGCTCGCCCGCGCTGCCGGAGACCGCTACGGCGTCCCCGTGTACGACAGCGTCGAGGCGCTCGCCGCGGCGGACGACGTCGACATCCTCGTCAACCTCACCCCGCCGCTCGCCCACGAGAGCGTCACTCGTACGCTGCTGGCCACCGGGAAACACGTGTTCACCGAGAAGCCGCTGACAGCCTCGTTCGCGACCGCGGCCCCGCTCGTCGCAGAGGCGCGCGAGCGCGGCGTCCTGTTCGGCTCCGCGCCCGACACGTTCCTCGGTTCCGCCGGTCAGACGGCGCGGGCCGCCGTCGACGCGGGCCTGATCGGCGAGGTGATCGGCGCGAGCGCGTTCGTCACCCACAGCAAGGCGGAGCTCTGGCACCCGGACCCCACCTTCCTCTTCACGAGGGGCGGCGGGCCGGCGCTCGACATGGGGCCCTACTACATCGCCGCGCTCGTCAACCTGCTCGGTCCGGTGGCGAGCGTCGCCGCGAGCGCCCGCATCGGCAGTCCGGTCCGGCCGGTCTCCACGCCCGGACGGCGTGTCGACTCGATCGAGGTCAGCATCCCCACCCACGCGTCCGCCACCCTCGACTTCGCCTCCGGAGCCATCGGCACGGTGCTCGCCAGCTTCGACGTCTGGGACCACAACCTGCCGTTCATCGAGCTCTACGGCTCGCAGGGCACGCTCAGCGTCCCCGATCCCAACAACTATGACGACACGGTGCGCGTGCGCCTCCACGACGAGGCGGAATGGCGCGAGCTGCCTGCCGCCATCGACGGCTTCACCTGCGGCGTGCCGGAGGAGCTCCTTCCGCTCCGCGGCCCCGGCGTTGCCGACCTGGCCGCGGCCATCACCGGAGAGCCGTTCCGCACCAGCTCCGACTTCGCCCTGCACGTGCTGGAGGTGCTCGACGCGATCGCGAACGGCACCGACGGTGCGCAGGCGCTCACCACCACCTGCGAGCGACCCGAGCCGGCGACGGCCACCTGGCGCTCGGCCGTCACCGAGGAGACAGCGACCGCATGACCACCGCCACGACAACCACCACCGGCCGCGCGTTCGGCGTGGACCTGATCACCTTCTTCCACCCGCAGTTCTGGGGGCTCGCCGACGGCGAGGAGCTGACCGCGCTCGCGGCGGCGGAGCCGCGCCGGGTCTGGGACACCATCCTCGACGCGCTCGAACAGGCCGGGGTCTCGGAACTCGAGATGACGTTCCCGCCCGCCGACCGGCAGACGGCCATCGCCGCGTACGGATCGGCGGAGGCGTTCGCGGCAGAGCTGGCCTCCCGCGGGCTCTCGGTCGTCAGCGCGTACTTCGCCGACATCGAGCACGCCGAGGACGTGACGGACCCGGCGACCAGGGAGGCCATCCTCGCCGCCGCCGAGACCGAGGCGGCCTTCCTCGGGCAGCTCGGAGCCTCCTTCCTCGTCGCAGGCCTACCGATGCGCAGGAACAACGCGCAGGGCGACGGGCTGGCGCCAGTCGACCTCGCCACGGCGGCGCCGATCGCCGAGATCGCCAACGAGGTCGGCGCGATCGCTGCGCGCCACGGCGTGACCCTCGCGCTGCACACCGAGAGCCACTCCGTCTTCTGGACCCCGCGCGACGTCGACCTCTTCCTGCTGCTGACCGATCCGTTCCTCGTGGCATTCTGTCCCGACACCGGCCACATCGTGCTCGGCGGAGGCGACCCGGTCCAGCTCGTCTCGCGCCACCGCGAACGTGTCGTCATCGCGCACTGGAAGGACGCCGCCGGCGCCTTCCGCGAGAAGGCTCTCGTCGACGAGGGCATCTGGGAACGCCACCGCCCGTACTTCCGGGCCGCGGGCCAGGGCATCGTCGACTGGCCGGCGTTCGCGCGAACGCTCGCCGATATCGGTTACGAGGGGGGCATCCTGCTCGAGCTCGATGTCGCCTCCGACCCGGTCGGGCAGCTCATCGCCGCCCGCAGCTATCTCGAGGACGCCACCGCCGGCATCCTCTGAGCGCCACCCCACCAAGAGTGGACACCTGCACCATGACGAACAAGGAGAAATTGACGTGAACACCTCACGCAGCACCAAAGGGCAACGCCGCCGCTCCATCGCTCGACGAATGATGGTCGTCGCCGGCACTGCCGTCGCGGCCGCGGCCGCCCTCACCTCGTGCTCGCTCTCGCCGAGCGCGTCCGGCAGCGGCGACAACACGCTGACCGTCGCCATCTGGAAGGGGTACGGCGCCGACCTGCCCTGGGTCGCCACCGACTTCAAGAAGGAGACCGGCGCCACCCTCAAGTTCCAGTACATCGACTCCGAGTCGAACATGCTCCAGCTGGTGGACAAGGCGAACGGCGGCATCGACGTCGCCCTCCCGAACATCCAGTACATCGGCCAGGGCATCGACCAGGGGATCTTCCACACGCTGGACACCTCCAAGCTGTCGAACTACAACGACGTCTACCCCGAGTTCGCGCAGCGCAAGGAGATCCGCAAGGACGACAAACTGTACGGGATCCCGTGGACCTGGGGCAGCACCGGCCTCTTCTACGACAGCAAGGAGGTGACGCCGACCCCCGACTCGCTCAGCGTGCTGTGGGACCCGAAGTACAAGGGGAAGATCGCGCTCATCGACGACGCGACCGTCCTGGTGCCGATCACGGCGCTCTACCTCGGCGAGGACCCGCAGAACCCCGACATGTCGAAGATCACGCCGGCGCTGCAGAAGCTGAAGAACAACGCCAAGCTGACCTACTCGTCGACGGATGACCTCGCCAAGGCGATCGCCAGCGGTTCGGTCGTCGCCGGCATCGGCAACTCCGACGCGATCGGCGGTCTGATCGCAGGCAAGGCCGCCGGTGCGCAGGACTTCACGTACGAGATCGCCAAGGAAGGCGCCGTCGGCTGGATCGACAACTGGGCGATCGCGGCGAAGACCAAGCATCTCGACCTCGCGTACAAATGGCTGAACTACATGACGGGCGCCGACTTCTACACGAAATGGGCGAACACTCCCGCGGACGCCTCCCCGGCGCCGGCCAACAAGACGGTGGTGTCGAGCCTGCCCGCTGCCACGCTGACCCGGCTCCAGGCCAGCCCAGACAAGATCTCCAGCCTCGCGCTGCAGCTGCCGCAGCCGGCCGATCGACTCCAGTCGTGGGTTGACGCCTGGACGCAGGTGAAAGCCGGCTCCTGATGACCACCGCTCCTCTGTCCCTGGCCCACCGCCCGCGGCGGCGGGCCAGGGGAGCCCTGGGCACGGGGTTCCTCCTGACGCCCGGCGGCGTCCTCCTGGTCCTGTTCGCGCTGCTGCCGCTGGTCGCGCTGCTGGTCATCGGGTTCACCAGTGGCTCCGGGGCCGTCAGCCTCGAGAACTTCGCGGAGATGTTCGCGAGCCCGGTGTACATGGCCCTGCTCGGCCGGACGTTGGCGATCGCCTTCTGCGTCACGGTCGTCAGCATCGCTCTTGCCTGGCCCGCGGCGTGGGCGCTGGCACGCTACACGAGGCCGAAGGCGAAGCCGCTGATCCTCGGATTCGTGATCATCCCCTACATCACCTCGCAGCTGCTGCTGATCTACGGGTTCGTCAGCCTGATCCAGGCGGGCGGCCCGATCATGTCCCTGCTGTCGGCCATCGGCCTCGTCGACCCGCAGGCGTCGATCATGTACACGCCGACGGCCAACATCCTCATGCTGATCCAGGAGAGCATCCCCACGGCGATCCTGGTCATGTACTCGGCCTCGGAGCAGATCAGCGGGTCGGTGCTCGAGGCCTCGCGAACCCTCGGCGCGAGCAAGGGATTCGTCTTCACGCGCGTCATCTGGCCGCTCAGCTCGGCGATGATCGGCGTCAACTTCGCACTCACCTTCGTGCAGACGGTCGGCGCGTTCGCCGAGCCCGCGATCCTGGGCGGACCGAACGGGCAGATGCTGGGCAACACGATCTCGGCGCAGCTCCAGGCCGGTGTTCATCAGCAGTTCGCGGTGGCGATGTCCCTGGTGCTGCTCGTGGCCTCGCTCGCGATCGTCGGCGGCATGACCGGGCTGCTCGCCTGGTCGCGCAACGCGGTGTCCGGGGTCTCGAAGTCCGGGCGGCCGAAGCAGGAACGGCTGACGGTGCAGACTCGCCTGGTCGAGGATGCGCTCACCACCGAGAATGCCTTCTCCACCCAGGGAGCGACACGATGAAGAACGCCGTCCTGCCCCGGCTCATGAAGATCTGGCTCTACGTGCTGCTCGTCGTCCTGGCGCTGCCGCTGGTGAGCATGGTCGTGCTGAGCCTCAATCAGTCGCGGTACGGAACGTTCCCGTTCCGGTTCACCTTCGATTGGTACGCCAATCTCGCCAACGACCAGGCGCTCGTGGATGCCCTGCTCACCAGTCTGAACCTGGCCACCCAGGCGACCATCTTCGCGGTGATCGTCGGCACGCTCCTATCCCTCGGGATGGCGCGCACGCGCGCCTTCATCACCGTGCCGATCAACGGCCTGCTGCTCGCACTGCTGACCGTCCCCGCGCTGATCCTCGCCGCCGGCTTCGTGGTGGTGTTCGGCTGGCTCGGACTCGGATCGAGCACGGTGGGGCTGGTCCTCGCCTCTGTCGTCACGTCGCTGCCGTTCGTGGTGCTCATCGTCAGTGGTCGTCTGCGCGACCTCGACCCGCACTACGCCGAGGCGGCGCACTCCCTCGGCGCCGGCCCGCTCCGCACCTTCCTCACTATCACCATCCCGCTGATCGGACCATCGATCATCGCGGGCGGCCTGCTGGCGTTCGTGATCACGTTCAACAACTTCGCGATCCAGCTGTTCCTGGCGCCGATCGGCGTCTCGACGCTGCCCGTCCAGATCTACTCCATGGTCCGCCTCGGCGTGACCCCGGATGTGGACGCCCTCGCGACGCTCATCATCCTCTCCACCGTGCTGCTGGTCGTCGTCCTCAACTGGCTCTCCGGCAACGCAGCCAAACTCTTCACCGCTACGAACAAAGGAAACTGATGGCCGAGCTCACCATCTCGCGCGTCTCCAAGACGTTCAACGGCACGCGCGTCCTCGAACCGCTGGACCTCACCGTCGGCGACGGCTCGTTCTGCTGCATGCTCGGGTCCTCGGGATCCGGCAAGTCCACCCTGCTGCGCATCGTCGCCGGCCTCGAGGAGCCGGACGACGGCTCCATCCACGTCGGCAAGCGCGACGTCACGCGCCTGTCGGTCGAGAAGCGCAACATCGGCTTCGTCTTCCAGAACTACGCGCTGTTCCCGCACCTCTCGGTGCGCTCCAACGTGATGTACGGGCTGCGGGCACGCCGCACGTCCCGCAGCGAGTCACGGAGGAAGGCGGAGGAGATGCTGGGCCTGGTCGGGCTCGGCGACTTCGGCGGCCGGTCGCCGGCGCAGCTCTCCGGCGGCCAGCAGCAGCGCGTCGCCCTCGCCCGCGCCCTGGTCACCTCGCCCGACCTGCTCCTGCTGGACGAGCCGCTGAGCGCCCTCGACAAGAAGATCCGGGGCGAGATGCAGCGCGAGCTGAAGCGCATCCACCAGGAGACCGGGCTCACGACGATCATGGTGACGCACGACCAGGAGGAGGCGATGGACCTCGGCGACCAGGTGATGATGCTCGACCACGGCATCGTTCAGCAGAACGACACCCCGGAGTCCATGTACCGGACGCCGGAGAACCGCTTCGTCGCTCAGTTCCTCGGCGGCCAGCTGCTCGGCACCGGCGTCGTGGTCGGCTCCGGAGCGGCGGCTCGGATCAGGATCGGGGGCCTGCTGCTCGGCACGCGCCAGGACGACCTGCGCGACGGTGACGAGGTCGACGTCCTCGTGATGGCCGAGCGCGTCCGCATCCTGACGGCGTCAGACGCGGACGCCGCGGGGGAGGGGACGCTCAGCGCGCTGGACTTCTTCGGCCCGTTCGCCCGCGCCGAGATCGCGGTCGCTGACCTCCGGGTCCCGGTCACGATGCTGTCCCAGGAGGCCGACAGGCTCAGCGAGGGCCAGCGCGTGCGGTTCGCCATCGCGCCGGAGGGACTGCACGTTTTCGCGACGACCAGGGCCGCCTGACCGCGCTGGGCTGCGGGGTCAGGCGGAGTAGACGAGGACGCCGCGCGCCAGGGTCAGCATCACCTGTGCCTCGTCCAGCCCGCGGCCGGAGGAGATGTCGCGGTCGAGCACCACGATGTCGGCGGCGAGTCCCGGCTCCAGCCGGCCCGTCGTCGCCTCCAGGCGCCCCACCCACGCGGCCGTTCCGGTATAGGCGTCGAGCGTCGTCGCGAGGGGCAGCGCCTCGGCCGGGAGCAGCGGTTCGGTCAGTGCCGGGCCAGTCGCGTGCGGGTCGGTGGAGGGGGCGAGCCGAGTGCTTCCGGTGTGCATGGCCCAGAGGGGACGCGGGTCGGAGACCGGCCAGTCGCTCCCGGCGACGATGCGGGCGCCGTGGGCGCGCAGCGTCTCGAACGGGAAGTGCCGGGTGGCGCGGTCCTCGCCCATGATGGGCAGCTTGCGCTCGACGATCTCGGTGTCCGTGCGCGCCCAGAGGAGCTGCGCGTTCGCGGTCACGTCGAGGGCGGCGAACCGGTCGATGTCCGCCGCGTCCACCACATCCAGGTGGGCGATCTGGTGCCGGCCGGCGGTCGTCCCGTTCGCGCTCCTCGCGTGCTCGACGGCATCGAGGCACTCGCGCACTGCGCGATCGCCGACGGCGTGCATGTGCACGTCGAAGCCGCGCGCGTCGAGCTCGGCGACGACCGTGGCGAGCTGCTCGGGAGGGAGGAAGGAGTCTCCGCGGACGCCCGGCGCGTCGGAGTAGTCGTCGAGCATCGCGGCGGTGTGGTTCTCGATCATGCCGTCCTGCATGATCTTGACCGTGGAGGCCGACACGCGGCCCCCAGGGGCCTCGGCCG
This sequence comes from Leifsonia sp., assembly GCF_051955155.1. Taxonomy (NCBI): domain Bacteria; kingdom Bacillati; phylum Actinomycetota; class Actinomycetes; order Micrococcales; family Microbacteriaceae; genus Leifsonia; species Leifsonia sp. The sequence continues at coordinate 21,178 of NZ_JBQCGZ010000159.1, read as the reverse complement.
CCACCCGGGCGCGGCGCGCCTGGAGGTCGGCGAGCTGCTCGAGGCCGCGGTCGCGGTCCCACCACTGGCACAGCACGACCTGCGCGGTGAGCGCGCCGTCGGCCGCCAGCCGCAGGTAGGCGTCGAGCGTGTCCGGGCCGAGTTCGCTCTTGCCGACCGCGGCGTCGTGCCAGGTGGTCACCCCCACCGAGTGAAGGCGCTGCTGAGCCGCGAGGATGGCCTTCTCCAGAAACCCGGGTGCGGGTTCGGGAAGGATCGGGTCGAGCGCCTGCATGGCGGTGTCGAGCAGGACGCCGGTGAGCGCGCCCGTGGCATCGCGCACGAAGTGCCCGCCGAGCGGATCGGCGACGTCGGCTGCGACGCCGGCGGCCTCCAGCGCGCGGGAGTTCACCCAGACGCCGTGACCGTCGTGGCTGGTGAGCACGACCGGGCGGTCGGGCACGATCGTGTCGAGCATGGCGCGGGTCGGGAAGCCACCGGGGAAGACATCGCCGTACCAGCCGACTCCGACGATGGTGTCGGGTCCGGGTTGCGCGGCGGCGTAGTCGGCGATGATCCCGAGGTAGGCCTCGGCGTCGTGCACGGGCATCAGGTCGATGCCGAGCAGCGAGCTCCCGGCCATCGGCGGGTGCACGTGCGTGTCGTGGAAGCCGGGGAGGAGGGAGGCGCCGCCCGCGTCGCGCACCTCGGTGCCGGCGTCGCGGGACCCCGCGAGTTCGGTGTCGGGCCCGACGGCCGCGATGACGCCGCCGCGGACGAGCACACCGCCGTGCTCCCACCGGCCGTTCCCGCGGTAGAGGCGGGCGTTCGTGATGTGCAGACTCGTCATCGGCGTCCCTTCGCGTATCCGGACAGTCTGCGGCTCCGGAAGCCGATCAGGCAAATAGCTGTGCTTGGACTACTTCATCAGCACGGGAGATTGGTCCCTCACGACGGGTTCAGCGTCTGCGCGACGATCTCAGCGGCGACGTCGCCGACCGCGCGAGCCCGCGCCGTCGCGCGCACGGAGCGCATCGCGGCGAGCACGACGGGAAGCGCGGGGACGGCGTCGGCGATCGGCAGGGCGGCGACGCGTTCGCCGTCGTAGCTGAGGTCGTGCCGCGGCCGCTGGTTGAGGATCGAGAAGCCGTGGCCGTGGGCGACGAACGCGCGCACGGTCTCGTAGTTCATCGAGCGGTGCCGGATCTCGGGCTGGAGGCCTGCGCCGGCGAGAATGCCGAGGAAGTACTCGCGGCTGTGTGGGAGGTCGAGCAGGATCATCGGTTCGCGGGAGAGCTCGCGCAGGAACACCTGCGGAGAGGCCGCCAGCGGGTGGTCGGCCGGCAGGATGACGTGCGGGGGAGCATCGGACAGGACGGCGGTGCGGATGTCGTTGCCGAAGCCGAAGTCGTAGCCGATCAGCAGCTCCACACGACCGCTGCGCAGCGCGGCCTGGGCGCCGTCGGCGTCGAGCTCGTCGACCTCGACGTCGAGGTAGGGGTGCATCGCGCGTACCCGGCTGACGATCGCCGGGAGGACGAAGGGCGCGAGCGTCACGAAGCAGCCGATGCGAATGGTGCCGCGCACCTGGTTGTCGATGCCGCGCGCGGTGTCGAGCGCCTCCTCCAGGCTGAGCAGCAGGGCGCGGGCGTCGCCGAGGAACTGCTGGCCGGACGGCGTGAGCGTGAGACCGCGCGAGCGCTGGCGGATGAAGAGCTGCGCGCCGACCTGCTGCTCGAGCTGGGCGATGGCCGAGGAGACCGCCGACTGGGCGACGAACAGCTCCTCCGCGGCACGGGTCATCGAGAGGTGCGTCGCCGCCTCGATGAAGTAGCGCAGCTGCGCCAGGGTGACGTCGGGCTTCTTGCTCATCCCTGCCCTCCGGTTACGGCGGTGTTTCGGGGCTGTTTCCTCCGGCGTGGTATCTGCCGAAGTGATGCAGTAGTTCAGGCAACCTTAGTTGATCGATGCCGAAAAGTGGCAGAAGCTTCTATGCCAAACGACGATGAGGAGCAGACTCATGAGCACGGAGGCACGGAGCGACGCTCTCGGCGTCGAGAGCCGCACCATCGACTACATCCCCGAGAACGAGCGGCACGGCAAGGCCCGCAACCTGTTCACGATCTGGTTCGGCGGCAACATCATGATGCTGTCCATCGCGACCGGCCTGCTGGCGACCGCCGTGTACGGCCTCCCGATCTGGGCGGCGATCATCGCGCTCATCGCCGGCAACCTCGTCGGCGGGGTCGTGATGGCCCTGCACGCGGCGCAGGGCCCGCAGATGGGCGTGCCGCAGATGCTGCAGACCCGCGCCCAGTTCGGGTCGTACGGCAGCCTCCTGGTCGTCGTCATCGTCGTCGGCATGTACGTGGCGTTCTTCGCCTCCAATGTGATCCTCGGCGGCCAGGCCCTCGACTCGCTGACGCACATCGGCGACTTCTGGTCGACCGTGCTCGTCGGCCTCATCAGCGTGTTCGGCGCCGTCTTCGGGTACCGCCTGCTTCACGTGTTCGGCACGGTGATGAGCGTCGTCGCGGGCCTCACCATCGCGCTCGTCTTCGTGTACATCTTCGCGGCGGGCACGCTGCCGGCGGCCGCGATCGACTACGGCTCGGTGACCGCCACCGGCATCATGGGCACCATCTCGGTGGCCGCGCTCTGGCAGATCGCCTACGCCCCGTACGTGTCGGACTACACGCGCTACATGCCGAAGGACACCGGTGTGCGCGCCGCGTTCTGGGCGACGTTCGCCGGCTGCGTCCTCGGCTCCGTCATTCCGATGGTGCTCGGCTCGCTGGTCGGCGCTGCCTTCCCCAAGGATGACGTGGCGACCGGCCTGAGCGCGCTCGTCCCCGGGATCGCTGGTCTTGCGATGCTCGTCTTCGGCGTGGGCATCAGCGTCAGCAACGGCATGAACCTCTACTGCGGAAGCCTTGCGATCATCACGATCGGGCAGACGCTGTTCCCGAAGTGGATCCCTCGGGCCGTGACCCGCGGAGCCATCGCGGTCATCCTCTTCCTGATCGCGCTCGTGCTCGGGTTCGCCTTCTCGGCGAACTTCCTGGTCAATCTGTCGAACCTGATGATCCTGCTGCTCTGCGTGCTCATCCCGTGGACCGCCGTCAACCTCGTCGACTACTACGCGGTCAAGCACGGCGAGTACGACATCGCCTCGCTGTTCCGCAAGGACGGCGGCGTCTACGGCCGCATCAACCGCAACGCGGTGATCTGCTACATACTCGGCATCCTCGTGCAGCTGCCCTTCCTGAGCACGGCGTTCTACTCCGGCCCGATCGCCACCGCCCTCGGCGGCGTCGACATCTCGTGGATCGTCGGCCTCGCCGTGATCTGCCCGCTCTACTACGCGCTCATGAAGTGGGCGCCCTCCACGCCGCCGGTGCTCGCGCCGGAGCCGGCCTCCACACCGGTCGCCCCCTCCATCGGAACCGCAGGAGCAGAATGACCGCCAGTCCCACCAGCACGCCCGCCGTCGCCGAATACGACTTCGTCGTGGTCGGCGGCGGCACCGCGGGCGGCATCGTCGCCGCGCGGCTCTCCGAGAACCCTGGCGTCACCGTCGGCCTCCTCGAGTGGGGCCCCAGCGACCGCGATGAGGGCCGCGCCCGATCCATCCGGCGCTGGGAGGAGATGATCGAGAGCGAATACGACCTCGACTACCGCAGCGTGCCGCAGGAGCGAGGCAACTCGGACATCCGACAGTCGCGCATGCGCATCCTCGGCGGCTGCTCGACGGCCAACACGATGATCGCGTGGCGGCCGCCGGCCGCCGACCTCGACGAGTGGGTGGAGGCCGGAGCGGCAGGGTGGGAGGCGGCGAGCTTCCAGCCGTACTTCGACCGGCTGCAGATCCCGATCCACCCCGTCGCGCCGGCGGATCGGAACCCGTTCGTCGCCGACGTGGTCGCGGCCGCACGCAGCGCGCTCGACCTGCCGCTGCAGGAGCGCTGGAACGACGGCCGCACCGACACCGTGGCACGCGGTGCCGGCTTCTTCGAGGTCGGCTACGACCCGCAGAGCAACGTGCGCGGGTCGAGTTCGATCCACTACCTCCACGACGTCATGGACACCAGGGAGTCGCTCGATGTGATCACCGGAGCGCGCGCCGAGCGGGTCGTCGTGGAGGACGGCCGGGCTGTGGCCGTCCTCTTCCGATCGCCGGACGGCGAGTTGCACACGGTGCGGGCGCGCCGCGAGATCGTGCTCGCCTGCGGGGCCATCGACACGCCACGGCTGCTTCTGCTCTCGGGGATCGGCCCGTCCGACGTGCTGGAGGCCGCCGGCGTCGAGCCCGTGCTCGACCTGCCCGGCGTGGGGGAGAACCTCCAGGACCATGCAGAGGGCCTCGTGGTGTGGGAGGCCGTCTCGGCCCCGCCCGCGATCTCGGCCTCCGGCTGGGACGCCGGAGCGATGGTCGGCGTCGACGGCGACCCGACCAAGGCGGACGTGCTCATGCACTTCCCGGTCGTGCCGGTCGTCGACCACCCGCGCGCACGCGGGGTGAGTTTTCCGTCGTCCATCGTGGCGATAGCGCCCAACGTGGCCAAGCCGCACAGCCGCGGCCGGGTCACGATCGCTTCCTCCGACCCGGACGAGCCTCCTGTGATCGACTACCGCTACTTCACCGACGACTCCGGGCACGACGAGCGGATGCTCGTCGCGGGCGTGCGCCTGGCGCGCCGGATCGCGGAGGCCGAGCCGATGCGCCGCCATCTGGTGCGGGAGATCTTCCCCGGCCCGGAGGTCCAGTCGGACGAAGAGCTGTCGGCCGTGCAGCGCGACATCCACCAGACCGTCTATCACGTGAGCGGAACGTGCCGGATCGGCGCTGTCGACGACGATCTCGCGGTGGTCGACCCCTCGCTCCGGGTTCGCGGGATCGAGGGGCTGCGGATCGCGGACGCGTCCGTGTTCCCGACGCTGACGTCGGTCAACCCGGTCATCACCGTGATGATGGTCGCCGAGCGGGCAGCGGACCTGATCGCGGGTTGAGTCGTCCGGGGTTCGTGCTCGACGCGCGGGCGGAACCCGTGTGACGCGGAGATCCCAGCCGAATCGGCTGGGATTTCCGCGTCGGGCGCGCCGGGTGGGGGCGCGCGTCAGTCGCGCACCGGCTCCAGCAGCAGTTCGGGCCCGGGGTCGACGCGGCGGTCGCGCGCCCGCTGCCAGAAGTAGCCGGCCAGCGCGAGAATCGTGATGACGACGAGGGTGCCGAGGGTGAAGCCCTCGAATGTCGGCCGGTCCACGCCCCAGGTGTCGACGAAGTCGTACTCGAGGCCGAACACCGACTCCAGCGTTCCCGGGAACACCGCCACCCACGAACCGAGCAGCACCCAGGCGTAGATGACGATGACGGCGGTCCAGAGGCCGGCGGTGCCGCCGGGGACGCGGAACGGGCGCTCGACGTCGGGGTACGTGCGGCGAAGCCGGATGATCGACGGGAAGATCACCAGGTACGACAGCAGCAACGTCGAGATCGCGACGGTCAGCACGACGGTGAACACGGCGGCCGTGCTGCCTTTCAGCAGCAGGGTCGCGGCGATGCAGAAGACGGTGGCGACGATCCCGGAGAGCAGGTTCATCCGCACCGGGGTGCCGAACCGCTTGGAGAAGACGCCGAAGTAGCGGAAGAAGGCGCCGTCGGCGCCGGCGGCCGCCTGCACACGGTCGGAGGCGATCATCCAGGCGCTGGCCTGCGTCAGCACGACGAAGACGAACAGCAGGGCGGCGATGAACATCACCGGGCCGGTGGCGATCCCGTAGACCGAGAAGACCTCCTTGAACGCGTCGAGGAGGCCGCTGGCGCCCTGGACCTTGTCAGCGGGGAGCACCGCGAGGATGGCGAAGATCGGGATCAGGTAGCACAGGATCGAGATGATCCCGGAGGAGGTGATCGCCTTCGGGACGTCCTTCTGGGGGTTGCGCATCTCCTCGGCGGCGCCGTTGGGCGCCTCGAATCCGACGACGGCGAACAGGATGACCGGCGTCACGGCGAGGAAGCCTGCGAGCGTCGGCGAGAAGGCGCCGGCGGCGTAGCCGTGCACGCCGTTCCTCAGGGCGTAGACGACGACGGTGACGACGAAGACCAGCAGCAGCACGATCTTCACGACGGCGCCGGCGGCGACGATGTGCTTGCCGTAACGGAGGCCGATGATCGCCGTGCCGATGGCCAGCCAGATGAACGCCAGCTTGAAGACGATGTCCCCCGCGCTGCCCTCCGGCAGCGGCGCGATGTACGCGCCCCAGGTCGCCGCGGAGATGAACACCAGCGAGCCGCCCATCCACAACGGGTTGGTGATCCAGTAGAACAGGGTCGCGATGGCTCCGGTGAGCTTGCCGAACGCGAGCCGCACCCACACGAAGGGACCGCCTTCGTCGTGGAAGGTGCTGCCGAGCTCGGAGATGACGAGCGCGTACGGGAACAGGAACGTGATACCGATCACCGCGGTCCAGGTGAACGCCTCGGCGCCGCCTCCCGCCGCGATCTGCGCCACCGTGTCGATGGAGATGACGGCGCCGATCGAGAGGAACACGATGTCGAGGCGGCCCAGCGTCTTGTGGAAGCGCTGGGCCCGGATGCTCGAGGTCGCGAGCTTCGCGTCGTTCTCGGTGGATGAACTCATCGGGACTCCTTCGCTTGCATTCTCGGGGTGGGATGACTTACGGGGCGGGGCTGAAGGCGCGGTTCGAGCTGCAGGATCCGCTCTGCCCGACCGAGACGCGGGAAGTCGCTGCGGTCGCGCACGACGCGACCGCACGCGTCGAACTCCTCGCGGTCCCGTGCGTCCTAGTCGTGTTGGAACCACGTGGTCTTCAGGCCGACGTAGTTGTCGATGGCGTGCCGGGAGAGGTCGCGGCCGAAGCCGGACTGTTTGAACCCGCCGAATGGTGTGGTCGAGCCGAGCGCGTCGACGGTGTTGACCGACACCGTCCCGGCGACCAGCCGCTCGGAGACGCGGTGTGCCCGCGAGAGGCTGGACGTCCAGACCGAGGCGGCGAGGCCGTAGTCGGTGGCGTTGGCGGCGCGCACGGCGTCGTCCTCGTGGTCGAACGCCTGCACGACGACGAGAGGCCCGAAGACCTCGTCGCGGTGCAGCGGATGCGAGAGCGGCAGGCCGGCGACGATCGCCGGGTCGATGAACGCGCTCGAGTCCCCGCGCTGGTGGCGCTCGCCGCCGATCAGCTCGCCGTCGCGCGCCGCCGCCGCGATCGCCTCGGCGACGCCGTCGGCGTGCGACTCGGAGACCAGCGCGCCGTTGCCGCTGGCCTCATCGAGCGGATCACCCGAACGGTAGGCCTGGGCCGCGGTGGTGAGGAGGCCGACGAACTCGTCGTAGACCGGGCGCTCGACGAAGATGCGCGAGTTGGCCGAGCAGACCTCGCCCTGGTTGTAGAACGCGCCGAACGCGGCCTTGTCGGCGGCCAGCGCCAGGTCCTCCACGTCCGCGAAGATCAGGTTGGAGCTCTTGCCGCCGGCCTCCAGGCTGAGCCGCTTGAGGTTGGACTCGCCCGCGTAGGTCAGCAGCTTCTTGGCCACGGAGGTCGAGCCGGTGAAGGTGAGGGCGTCCACGTCGACGTGGAGGCCGAGGGCGCGCCCGATGACCGAGCCTGGCCCGGGGACGACGTTGAGCACGCCGGCGGGAAGGCCGGCCTCCAAGGCCAGCTCGCCCAGCCGGAGGGCGGTGAGGCTGGTGGTCTCGGCGGGCTTGAGCACGACGCTGTTGCCGGCCACCAGGGCGGGCGCCAGCTTCCACGCGGCGATGTCGAGCGGGTAGTTCCAGGGCACGATCGCGGCGACGACGCCGAGCGGGACACGGCTGACGATGGCGGTGGAGCCGGGGGGAGTGGCAGGGACCTCGTCGGTCAGCTTGTCGGCCAGCTCGCCGTACCAGCGGAACGTCGCCGCGGTGCCGGGAACGTCGACCGTGCGCGTCTGCGAGAGCGGCTTACCCATGTCGAGAGACTCGAGCAGCGCGAGCTCTTCGGCGTCGCGCTCGATGAGGTCGGCCAGGCGGCGGAGCACCGCGCCGCGGTCGGCGGCGCCGAGGCCGCTCCACACCCGGCTGTCGTAAGCCGCGCGGGCAGCGGCGACGGCGCTGTCGACGTCGGCGAGGCCGCTCTTGGCGACCTCCCCGATGGCTGCGCCGGTCGCCGGGTTGACCGTGACGAAGGTCTCCCCGGAGGCCGCGCCTACCCGCTCGCCGCTGATGATGGCCCTGCCGTCGATGCGGACGGTTGTGTCGATCGTCATGCGGGAAGAGTACGCACCATGAGTGCATCGCAACGAGCGAATAAAAGCGTTGAACTGCATCGACGGAACTGATGCGAATCCCCCGCCGGGCACCGACCTCGTTCGGTCGAAGCTTAGCGAGCTGAGAAGTCCCGCGCGCACTGGCGGGTGATTCATCAGCTCAGCTGATCCGATTCGTCGATTCTCATTGTTTTACAGATTCCGTCGCTATTGCTGACAATAACTGGACCAGCCGCCGGACAGCACGGACCACCGAGGGTCCAGCTCACGGATCAGCGAAGGAGATCAGCATGTCGAGCCAGGAGATCGAGGTCATCGTCGTCGGCGCCGGCCAGGCCGGTGTGGCGATGAGCGATCATCTGACCGACCGTGGCATCCCGCACCTCGTGCTCGAGAAGGGCCGCATCGCCGAGCGCTGGCGCTCTGGACGCTGGGACTCCCTCGTCGCCAACGGCCCCGCCTGGCACGACCGCTTCCCGAAGCTCGAGTTCGAGACCGTCGGCGCCGACGACTTCGCGCCCAAGGAGGACGTCGCCGACTACTTCGTCGCCTACACGAAACTCATCGACGCGCCGATCCGCACGGGAGTGGAGGTCACCCGCGTCGTGCGGAACACCGACCGCCCCGGCTTCACCGTCGAGACCTCGGACGGCGACTACCAGGCCCGCTACGTCGTCGCGGCGACCGGTCCGTTCCAGGTCCCCGTCATCCCGGCGATCGTGCCGGAGGGCCCCGGCCTCACGCAACTGCACTCCAGCGACTACCGCAACCCGTCACAGCTGCCTGAGGGCGGGGTGCTCGTCGTCGGCGCCGGGTCCTCCGGTGTCCAGATCGCCGACGAACTGCGCCGCTCCGGACGGGCGGTCTGGCTCTCCGTCGGCCCGCACGACCGGCCTCCCCGTCGGTACCGCGGCCGCGACTTCGTCTGGTGGCTCGGTGTGCTCGGCAAATGGGACCTCGCCGCGCCTCCGCAGGGGGCCGAGCACGTCACCATCGCGGTGAGCGGCGCCGACGGCGGCCGCACGGTCGACTTCCGCGAGCTTGCTGCGACCGGCATCACACTGGTCGGCCGCACCAACGCGTTCGCAGACGGCCGGATGCGGTTCGCCCCCGACCTCGCCCGCAATGTCGCCGCCGGCGACGCCAACCTGTTCGCGCTGCTCGACGAGGCCGACGCCTACGTCGCCCGCAACGGCCTCGACCTCCCCGAGGAGCCGGAGGCCCGCACTCTGCTCGCCGACCCGGCGTGCATCACCGATCCGATCCTCGAGCTCGACCTCAACGCCGCGGGCATCACCACGATCGTGTGGGCCACCGGCTTCCGCACCGACTACAGCTGGCTGCACGTCGACGCGTTCGACGGGAACGGCAAGCCGGCGCACCAGCGCGGCGTCTCGACCGAACCCGGCGTCTACTTCCTCGGCCTGCCCTGGCAGTCGCGCCGCGGCTCCAGCTTCATCTGGGGGGTCTGGCATGACGCGCGCCACATCGCCGACCAGATCCAGATCCAGCGGGGTTACCTCGCCTACGACCAGCAGGCCGCGCTGGCGGCGGAAGGAGCAGTTCTCTGATGCCGACCCACACCCGGATCCGCCCGTTCAACACCAAGGACACCTATCCCGAGCAGAACCTCGACAACGATCTCTGCCAGGCCGTCGTCGCGAACGGCGTCGTCTATCTCCGAGGCCAGATCGGCCAGGACCTGGAGACCCGCGAGTCCGTCGGCATCGGCGACGTCGAGGCCCAGGCCGAGAAGGCGATGGCGAATATCGCGATGCTGCTGGAGGAAGCGGGATCGAGCCTCGACGACATCGTCAAGGTCGTCATCTACATCATCGACCCGCGCTACCGGGAGACCGTCTACCGGGTCGTCGGGCGCTGGCTGAAAGGCGTCTTCCCGGTGTCCACCGGCATCGTCGTCTCGGCGCTTGCCCGGCCGGAGTGGCTCGTGGAGATCGACGCGACGGCCGTCATCAGCGAGGGAGGCGCGAAGTGACCTTCTCCATCCTCGCCGTCGACGGCACCGGAGCCATCGGCTCCGCGATCTGCTCCTCCTCGCCCGCCGTCGCCGCACGCTGCGTCACCCTCGCCGACGGCGTCGGCGGCGCGCACTCGCAGAACATCACCGACCCCCGGCTCGGCCCTCAGCTCGTCGATGGGCTGCGCGACGGCCGGCCGGTGGAGGAGGTGCTGGCTTGGGTCGTCGACTCCGCGCCCGACATCGACTACCGGCAGCTGCTCGTGATCGATCGCGACGGCCGCTCCGCCATCCACTCGGGTTCGCACGTGCTCGGCAACCACGGCCAGGCGCAGTCCGCGCACGCCGTCGCCGCGGGCAACATGCTCGCGCGGCCCGACGTGCCGCAGCTCATGGTGGACGCGTTCGAGGCGGCGACGGGCGACCTGGAGGTGCGGCTGCTGTCCGCGCTGAAGGCCGCGATCGCCGCGGGGGGCGAGGAGGGTCCGGTGCACTCGGCCGGCGTGGCGGTCGTGCGCGACGCCGGCTGGCGGGTCACGGACCTGCGCGTCGACTGGGCGGACGACCCGGTGGAGCTGCTCGACGAGATCCTCGTCGAGATCTGGCTGCCGCAGCGCGACGCCTACGTCCAGCGCGGGCTGATGCCGGCGGGGGCGCCGAGCTACGGAGTACCGGGGGATGAGTGACGTGGTCGCCGCGACCGGTCACGCGGCGCTGAAGGAGCGCGTGCGGGAGCTCGTCGACGCCGACCTCCCCCGGCTCGTCGCGCTGTCGGAGGCGCTCCACGCCGAGCCGGAGACGGCCTGGAACGAGCATCGCTCGGCAGCCAGGCTCTGCGAGTCGCTGGCGTCGCGCGGTCTGACGGTGACGCCTGCCTACCTCGGTTTCGAGACGGCGTTCCTCGCGACCGCCGGCTCCGGCCCGGTGCGCATCGGCGTCTGCGCCGAGTACGACGCGCTGCCGGGGCTCGGGCACGCCTGCGGGCACAACCTCATCGCCGCGATCGCGGTCGGGGTCGCCTCCGCACTGGCGCCGCTGGCCGACGAGCTCGGCATCACCGTCGAGGTCTACGGCACCCCGGCCGAGGAGGGCGGCGGCGGCAAGATCGAGCTGCTCGACCGTGGCGCGTTCGCCGGACTCGACCTGGCGGTCATGGCGCATCCCGGGCCCGTGGACGTCGCAGAGGCGCGGCCGTTCGCCGTCGCCCACTCGCATATCCAGTACGAGGGCACGGCCGCACATGCCGGCGCGTATCCAGAGAAGGGTGTCAACGCGAACGACGCGTTCGTCGTCGCGCAGGTGGCGATCGGGCTGCTGCGACAGCAGCTCCCGCACTCGGTGCGCGTGCACGGCATCCAGACGGTCGGCGGCCAGGCGCCCAACGCCATCCCGGACCGCACGGAGGGCCGCTGGTACGTGCGCGCTGAGACGCTGGAGGAGCTCGGACGCGTCGAGGAGAAGGTGAACCGCTGCTTCGAGGCCGGCGCGCTGGCCACCGGAACCGCAGTGACGATCACCGCAGAGAGCAAGCCCTACTCGGAGTTCCGCAACGACGAGCGGGCGCTCGGCTTCTACCGTGCGAACGCCACCGCTCTCGGGCGCGTCTTCGACAGCTCGGGCGCGAGCGCGATGAATCGCGCGTCCACCGACATGGGCAACGTCTCGCACGTGGTCCCGGCGATCCACCCGTACGTGGGCATCAACAGCCTCCCTGCCACCAACCACCAACCGGAGTTCGCAGCCGCCTGCGTCGGACCGGACGCCGAGAAGGCGCTGCGGGATGCCGCCGTCGCGCTCGCGCAGACCGTCGTCGACGTCGTGCGGCACACCGCATGAACGCAGTCCGCACCGAGCACGACTCGCTGGGCCCTGTCGCCGTTCCGGCCGACGCCTACCGGGGTGCGAACACGCAGCGCGCGGTCGAGAACTTCCCGATCTCGGGTCGCGGCGTCGGCGCGTCACGGACCCGCGGCTGCTGACGGGGGCCGCGGGCTGAGCCGCCCTCAGCGCAGCCACTCCCGCAGGGTGTCGGCCGCGGCGGAGGCGGCCTCGCCGAGCCAGGGCGCGACAGCGACCGCGAACGAGCGGCGGGGCTGGCGCGGGTCGTCGTCGACGGACTCGGCGGCCCAGATCACCTGTTCGCCGGCGTAGACGGAGTCGAGCAGGCGCACCAGCGGTTCGATCGGGGTCGTGGCGACCAGGTCGCCGTCGGCCGCGGCGTCCCTCAGCGCGACACGCGTGCGGTCGGTGAACTCGCGCGGCCGGCCGAACGCCGAGCGCGGGTCGGCGTCGGGCAGCACCTGCCCCCAGAATGCGACGACGACGCGCGCCTCCTGGCGGGTGACGTCCGTGATCGGGAGGATCTCCTCGGCGATCGCGAGCAGAGCGGCGAGCCCGCGCAGATCGCCCGAGCGCTCGTCGATGCGCGCGAGCGTGCGCTCGACGCCGCGCCGGGCCGCCGCCTCCGCGATCTGCTCGACCGAGTCGAAGTAGTGCCAGAGTGTGCCGGGAACGACGCCGAGCTCTGCCGCGACCGACCTGCCGTGCGTGCCGGAAACGCCCGAGCGTGCGAGTACACGGAGGTATGCCTCGACGATGTCGCGGCGGCGCTTGTCGTGGTCGACGATCTTGGGCACGCCGTCCATCTTGCCCGACGCCGGCGCTGCTGCGGCGAACGGAGGGCACCTGCTGCTGCGCGGACGACTCGCTCTTCCACCGGGAGGATTTTGACGCTAGAGTCAATAATAATCGGGAACACCGACGAAGGAGTATGGAATGTCCCTGACCGTCCCCGCCACGACGACCGCCCACCCGCTCGCCGCGCTCACCGCGGCCGAGATCGACCGCGCGCGCGAGACGCTCACCGCAGCCGGCCTGGTCACCGAGCACACCCGCTTCACCTACGTGCTGCTGCACGAACCGCACAAGCGCGATGTGCTCGACCCCGAGCGCGCTGCCATGCTGCACCGGCAGGTGGAGACGCTGCTGCTCGACTTCTCGACCGGAGCCGTCACGCAGGTCGTCGTCGACGTGACCGACGGTGTCGTCGTCGGCACCCGCGAGCTCGATCCCGTGACCGAGGGCACTGCGCCCGTGCTCGACGAGGAGTTCGCGCTCGTCGACGAGATCGTCAAGGCCGACCCCGCCTGGAGGGAAGCGCTCGGCCGCCGCGGCATCCACGACATCGAGAACGTGCGCACCTGCCCGCTGACGGCGGGCCACTTCGAGTACGACGACGAGGAGGGCCGCCGGATGTTCCGGGTGCTCGCCTTCTACCAGGCGCACCAGGCCGACCTCGCGTGGGCGCACCCGATCGACGGCGTCGTCGCGCATGTCGACACCCTCTCGCGCTCGGTGATCCGGCTCGTCGAGACGCCGATCGACACCGTGCCGATGGAGTCCGGCGACTACCTCGACCCTGAGCTCACCGGGCCGCTGCGAAGCTCCCTCAAGCCCATCGAGATCCGGCAGCCGGAGGGGGTCAGCTTCGCGTACGACGACGGCGTGCTGCGCTGGGAGAACTGGGACCTCCGCGTCGGCTTCAACGGCCGTGAGGGCCTGACCCTGCACGACGTCGCCTTCACCCACCAGCAGGAGCGCCGGCCGATCCTGTACCGGGCCTCCATCTCGGAGATGGTCGTCAACTACGCGGACCCGACGCCCATCCACGGCTGGCAGAACTACTACGACGCGGGCGAATACCAGTTCGGCCGCCTCGCGAACTCGCTCGAACTCGGCTGCGACTGCCTGGGTGAGATCTTCTACCTCGACGCCGTCGTCGCCGATGACTTCGGCCACCCGCGTACGATCGCGAACGCGGTCTGCATCCACGAGGAGGACTATGGAATCCTCTGGAAGCACACCGACGAGTTCAGCCACACCTCGGAGGCCAGACGCCAGCGCCGCCTGGTCGTCTCGTTCTTCACGACCGTCGGCAACTACGACTACGGGTTCTACTTCTACTTCTACCTCGACGGCACCTTCGAGGTGGAGGCCAAGGCGACCGGCATCGTCTTCACCGGCGCGCACGACGGCGGCGACGACCCGTACTCCACCCCGCTCGCGCCGGGTCTCGGCGCTCCCGTGCACCAGCACATGTTCTGCGCGCGCCTCGACATGACCGTCGACGGCGTTGCGAACACGGTCGATGAGATCGACGTGGCCCGCGTGCCGGTGTCGGAGGGCAACCCGTGGGGGAGCGCGATCGGCCGCACGATCACGCGGCTCGAGACCGAGGGCGGTGCCGTGCGCGACGCCGACGGCAGCGTCGGCCGCGTGTGGAGCATCAGCAGCACCGAACGCACCAACCGGGTCGGGCGCGCGACCGCGTACGTGCTGCACCCGGAGTCCGGGCCGGCGCTGTTCAGCGCGGAGGAGGCGCACCAACGTCGTCGCGCCGGCTTCGCCGCGCACCACCTCTGGGTCACGCAGTACGAGCCCTCGGAGCTGTGGGCCGCCGGCTATGCGGTCAACCTCCACCCGGGCGGCGCCGGGCTGCCGGCGTACGTCGCGCAGGACCGGCCGATCGACGGCGAGGACATCGTCGTCTGGCACACCTTCGGCCTGACGCACTTCCCGCGCCTGGAAGACTGGCCGATCATGCCCGTCGATTACGCGGGCTTCTCGCTGAAGCCGTACGGCTTCTTCGACCGCAACCCCACCCTGGACCTCCCGCGGGCGGCATCGGCCTCGTGCCACACGGCGTCCGCTCCGGAGACGTCGGGGTGCGGCCCCGAGTGCACCTGCGGGCACGGATGATGTTCGATGTCGGCGCGCTCGGAGCCTCCGCGGTCTCCGCGTGCTGCCTGCTCGGCACGCCGCGCCCCCTGCGCGTGTGGATCTCGTCGTCCCTGATGGTGCTCGCCATGCTCGGGTGCGTGCTGGCTTCCGCCGCGCCCGGTCTGGGACTGGTCTCGATCGTGCTCTCGCTGGCATCGGCCGGCTTCGCGCTGCAGAGGCGGGAGGGGCGGCTTACGCCGATGAGCCTCCATCGCGCCCTCGGCGGGGTGGTGATGGCGGCGCTGGTGGCGATGTCGCTCGGGATGGCGGGCGAGCACGTCTCCGCTGCGCCCGCGCACGCGCACGGGGTGCCCATCGCGGTGGTCGCGTTTGCGTTGGTCGCGGGGTTTCTGGCGTACAGCGCGTGGCTGCTGGTCGCGATGGCGCGGGCTGGTGCGAGCGCGCGGGCTGCCGCCGCCCGCCCGCGCGGCGCCAGGGCCCGCGGCCTGCTGGAGCTCGGCGAGGTCGCCGGCATGACCGTCGGCGTCCTCCTCATGTGCGCGATGTGACCATCCGGCCCCGGTCACTCACTCGTCGGGACGGTCCTCCGGCTGCCGGCTCTCGGCGATGGCCACGCGCAACTCGCGCGCGACGTCCTCCAGGGTTCTGCCCGAGCCCACCGCCATGCCGGCGATGTAGGCGGTGAGTGGCGCGGCCGGGCGCGTGACACCGTGCGCGGCGTCCTTCGCGAGGGCGAGCAGGGCCGGCACATCGCCCGGCTCGAGCGTCACCCCGAGGCGTCGTGCGGCGGCTCCCGCCCAGGTGTCGAGTCCTTCCGGTGTCATCGGTGCTCCTTCGCGCGTTCGAGGTCTTCCTGCAGGTCGATGTCGGCGATGGTACCGGCCGGCGCCCTGACGAGAGCGAGACCGAGTTCGCCGAGGATCGCGCGCGCGGGCCTCCCCGAGGCTCCGCCCTCGGCCTGCAGGCGCGCGATCCGTTCGCGCAGGGCGGCGGTCGGCACGCGGGCCAACAACCACTGAGCGCGGCCGTCGTCGTCGGCGAGGAGGCCGGATTCGACGGCCAGCAGCGCCGCCACCGCAGCCTCCGGGTCCGCCAGGTCGGCGGCGACGATCAGTGTCTCCTCCACCTCCGCGGGGAGGGCGGCGACGCCGGCGGCGACCGCCGCGGCCGGGCCGCCCCAGCGCGGGTGCTCGGATACCGCGACGACGCCGGTCGCCGTCCTCGGCCATGTCGCCGAGACCAGCACGATCGGCTCGCACCCGGCCACGGCCTGCATCGTCCCGTCGAGCAGCGTGCGGCCGCCGAGCCGCGCCTGCAGCTTGTCGCCGCCGAAGCGCGAGGAGCGGCCTCCCGCGATGACCAGGGCCGCCGGCGGACGGGCGGACGGCACGGGAGGCGCTGTGTCCATGCCTCTCAGCTTTCCACCTTCCGCTCCGCGGCGGCGCAGATCCGCGGGCAGAGCTGCTCCGGTCGGATCCGGACGCCCTCCCCGTCCGTCCGCCAGGGGAGGGCCAGGCTCTGCGCTCCCACGCCGTCGGCAACTCCCTCCGGCGGGATGACGAGCACACCGCTCGCCTCGGCCAGCCCCCGGAGCATCGCGGCGCCCCGCCATGCCGAGACGGTCGCCCTGCCCTCCACCCACACGTATGGCGCGAGCGTGGTCGCTCCGCGCCGTCCCGGTACCGCGGCCGCGGTGACCGTCCGCAGGCCGGCGGGCGGGTTCGCGGCGAGGCCGGCCAGGAGGGGCTCGATGACGGTGAGCGCGCCGAGCATCGCCGCGAGCGGGTTCCCGGGAAGCGCGGCGACGATGCGGCCGCCGGGCAGCACAGCTACGGTGGTCGGGCCGCCCGGGCGCATCGCGATCCCGTCCACCACGACGCGCGCCCCGAGCAGGTGCAGGGCGGCGCGCACGTGGTCGGCCGTCGACGTTCCGGTGCCTCCGGTCGAGACGATCAGTGGGGCGTCCGCGTTGCGGATCGTCCGCACCGTGTCGTCGAGGTCGTCGGCGACACGGTGCGCCGCGATCACCCGGCCACCCAGCATCCCGAGGAACGCCGGGAACTGCACGCCGAAGCTGTCCCGGACGCGTCCCGGCCCGGGGACGCCGGCGGTGACGACCTCCTCGCCAGTGAGCACCAGCGCGATCTCCGGCACCGCGCGGACGGCGAGCTCGTCACGGCCGATGGCGGCGGCAATGGCGATGTGCGCCGGGTTGAGCATGACGCCCGCCTCGATCAGCCGCTCGCCCCGCGTCGCCTCGGTGCCGGGCGGCCGGATGTGCTGGCCCGGCCACGGCTCGCCCGGAACGGTCGATCGCAGCAGGCCGCCGCCGACCTCCCCGCTCTCGCTGCGGAGCACGGCGGTCGCGCCGTGCGGGACGAACGCACCGGTGACGATGGGACGCGCCGCGCCCGCCGCCGGGAGGTCGTCCGCGAACCGGCCGCTCTCCGGCTCGGCGCCGAGACGCCAGGGGCCGTCGCCCGTGACGAGCCAGCCGTCCATGGCCGCGGAAGCGTAGTGCGGCAGGTCGATGTCGGCGATCAGGTCGCCGGCCAGCCGCCGACCGACCGCGTCCGCGAGCGGTACGACCTCCGGCGGGAGCGGCGATGCGGCCCCGACGCGCGCGGCGAGCTCCCGCGCGTCAGGCCAGCCGAGCCGTGCCGGCGCCCTGTGCGGTCCGTTCTCGGCGGTGGTGTCCATCGCTGAAGAGTATGCCCCGTGCCGGGCAGGTCAGTTCCCCTGCGGAGGAGATGTGCTTCCTCAGCAGATTCGAGTACGACCGGTTCCAGCCCTGTGATAAGCCTGCATTATGAGTCGGACGACGGTGCGCAGGCGGATCACGCGGATCGAGCTCGGCGGCCAGGAGTCCCACCGCGAGGACAGCCTCGCCGTCGAGGAGCCTCTCGAGATCCGGGTGGGCGGCTCGCCGCTGTCGATCACGATGCGCACCCCGGGGCACGACTTCGATCTGGCCGCCGGCTTCCTCGTCTCCGAGGGGGTGATCGCGCACGGTGAGCAATTGCGTTCGATCCGCTACTGCGCCGGTGGTCAGGTCGACGGCGAGAACACGTACAACGTGCTGGATGTCGTCCTCACCCCGGGTGTGCCGCGGCCCGACGTGAGTCTGGAGCGCAACTTCTACATGACGAGCTCGTGCGGCCTCTGCGGCAGAGCCAGCATCGATGCGGTGCGCACCCGATCCCATCATCCGGTCGGCGCAGACCACGTCACCGTGTCGGCCGAGCTCCTCAGCACGCTGCCCGACCGGCTCCGGGAGGGCCAGGCCGTGTTCGAGAAGACGGGCGGCCTGCACGCCGCCGCGCTGTTCGACGCCGCGAGCGGCGAGCTGCTGGTGCTGCGGGAGGACGTCGGCCGGCACAACGCCGTCGACAAGGTCGTCGGCTGGGCACTGAAGGAGGCACGGCTGCCACTGACCGGCACCGTGCTGATGGTCTCCGGCCGGGCCAGCTTCGAACTCGTGCAGAAGGCGTCGATGGCCGGGATACCGGTACTGGCAGCGGTCTCGGCGCCGTCGTCCCTCGCCGTCGACCTCGCCCACGACATCGGGCTGACGGTCGTCGGCTTCCTGCGCGGCCGCTCGATGGTCGTGTACTCGAGGCCGGAGCGGGTGCTCTCCGCGCGAACAGACGGGGTTCGGAAACGGGAGGCACTGGTCTGATGCGCGATGACGTGAACCCGGGGCACGACTACCCCGACCTCGAGGTCGGACGCAACAAAGACTGGGCGGTGGGCGTGCCCGCCATCCTGCACTCGATGGAGCCGGCCATCCGCGACCTGGGACCGGCGCGTACCGCGAAGCTGATGACCGCGATCAACCAGAAGAACGGCTTCGACTGCATGAGCTGCGCGTGGCCCGACCCTGGCGATCGGAACATCCTGGAGTTCTGCGAGAACGGCGCCAAGGCGGTCACCTGGGAGGCGACGCCCGTCACGGTCCCGGCCGGCTTCTGGGCGGAGAACTCCCTGACCAGCCTGCTCGACAAATCGGAGTACTGGCTCGGGATGCAGGGCAGGCTCACCGAGCCCGTGCACAAGCCGCGTGGCGCCGATCACTACGAGCCGATCTCCTGGGAGGACGCGTTCGCTCTCATCGCCGACAGGCTGAACGCGCTCGAGAGCCCGGATCGTGCCGCCTTCTACACCAGCGGGCGCACGGCGAACGAGACCGCGTTCGCCTACCAGCTGTTCGTCCGCGCGTTCGGCACGAACAACCTCCCCGACTGCTCCAACATGTGCCACGAATCCACGGGCACCGCGCTGAGCGAGACGATCGGCGTCGGCAAGTCGACCATCGCCTACGACGACTTCGGCAAGGCCGACCTGATCATCGTGATGGGACAGAACCCCGGCACGAACCACCCCCGCATGCTCACCGCGCTGGAGGAGGCGAAGCGCAACGGCGCCACGATCGTCGCCGTCAATCCACTGCCGGAGGCCGGGCTCATCCGGTACAAGAACCCGCAGCGGGTACGGGGCATCGTCGGGCGAGGGACCCCGATCGCCGACCACTTCCTGCAGATCCGCTCCGGCGGGGACATGGCGCTGCTGCAGGCGGTGTCGCAGCGGGTGCTGAGGGCGGAGGATGCCGCACCCGGCACCGTTCTCGATCACGCGTTCCTCGCGGAGCACACGCTCGGCCTGGAGGAGTTCCGCCGGCACATCGCCGCCCTCGACGCCGCTACGGTGCTGGAGGCGACGGGCCTGGCGCTCGAGGAGATCGACCTCCTGGCCGACCTCTACATCCGCTCGGAGCGCGTCATCATCACCTGGGCGATGGGGCTCACCCAGCAGAAGAACGCGGTCGCCACACTGAAGGAGCTGATCACGCTCCTGCTGCTGAGGGGCAACATCGGCAAGCCGGGCGCCGGCGCGTCCCCCATCCGCGGTCACAGCAACGTGCAGGGCGACCGGACGATGGGGATCTGGGAGCGGATGCCGGACCGGTTCCTGGACGCGCTGCAGCGGGAGTTCGGCTTCGATCCGCCGCGCGCGCACGGTTTCGATGCCCTCCAGACGTTGGAGGGCCTGCAACGGGGCGCCATCGACGTGTTCTTCGCGATGGGCGGGAACTTCGTCGCCGCGATCTCCGACACCGCGGCAGCCGAAGCGGCGATGCGGGGCGCGTCCCTGACGGTGCAGGTGTCGACGAAGCTCAACCGGTCGCACGTCGTCACCGGAGAGGAGGCGCTCATCCTGCCGACGCTGGGCCGCACCGAGGTCGACGTACAGGCGGGAGGACCGCAGTTCCTCTCGGTGGAGGACAGCGTCTGCGCGGTGCACGCGACGCACGGCAAGGTGCCGCCGGTCGCCCCGGGGCTGCTCTCGGAGGTGGCCATCGTCTCCCGGCTGGCGAGGGCGACGCTCGGAGACCGATACGGGATCGACTGGGCCGGCTTCGAAGCGGAATACGACGTCATCCGCGACCACATCAGCCGCGTGGTCCCCGGGTTCGAGTCGTTCAACGCGGACGTCCGCCGCAAAGGCGGTTTCGTGCTGCCGAACGGGCCGCGCGACGGGCGCCGGTTCGACACCGCCACCGGCAAGGCGATGATCACGGTCAACGAGTTGGAGCCTCTCGAGCGCCCCGCCGGGCGTCTCATCCTGCAGACGCTCCGCTCGCACGACCAGTTCAACACAACGATCTACAGCCTCAACGACCGCTATCGCGGCATCAAAAACGGTCGCGATGTCGTCTTCGTGAACCCGGAGGACATCGCCGAGCTCGGCCTCGAGGATGGTCAGCGGGTCGACATCGTCAGCGAATGGGAGGACGAGCCGGACCGCATGCTCCGGAACTACCGCGTGGTCTCCTACCCGACGGCGCGAGGATGCGCGGCCGCGTACTACCCCGAGGCGAACGTGCTCGTCCCGCTGCGGAGCGCGGCGACCGGGAGCAACACGCCGGTCTCCAAGGCTGTCATTGTGCGCCTTCTGCCCGCAGAACAATAGCTCTCGTCGCAGGAGTCGTGGTGGGAAGTCTCGCGGCCACGCGGTTCAGGGCGCGCTGGGCTCGGACAGCCGTGATCGCGATCGCCTTCGCGGGGGCGGGCGTTGCGCTCGTCAGCGGGATCGTTCAGCTCGCTGAGAGCCGGGCGGCTCTGCACTGCTGGAGCGCGGCGCCTGGTCCCGTGCGTCCTTCCACAGCGAGAACAGCTCAGCCGACACCTCCGGCGCGGCCACCAGGACGCCGC